>NZ_BAAHSH010000024.1:0-153499 GCF_054660755.1 Faecalimonas hominis | reverse complement strand
CTTTATAATACGAGGAGGTTTTTTATTATGGAAATTAAAATTGAACACTTGAACAAAAATTATGGAAAGCAAAGTGCATTAAAAGATATTTCTTTGCATATCCCTGTGGGCATGTATGGACTGTTAGGCGAAAATGGGGCTGGGAAAACAACACTCATGCGTATATTGGCAACGATGTTAGAACTGTCAACGGGAACGGTAAAAATAAATGGGATTGATATAAAAAACAAGAAAGAAATCCGAAAAATTATTGGTTATCTCCCACAGGAATTCTCGGTATATCCGAATATGAGTGTATATTCTGCGTTAGATTATCTTGGGATTTTGGCAGAACTTCCTAAAAATATTCGCCGGCAACGTATCGATGAACTTTTAAAACAGGTAAATCTGGAACAGGAGAAAAATAAAAAATTTAAAAATTTGTCCGGTGGTATGAAACGCCGCTTTGGTATTGCACAGGCGTTGTTGAATAATCCGAAAATTTTGATTATTGATGAGCCGACTGCGGGACTTGACCCGGAAGAAAGACTGCGTTTCTATAATCTTCTTTCTGAACTGGCTGTGGACAGAATTGTTTTATTATCTACACATATAGCCGGAGATATAGAAGCGACCTGCTCGAAAGTGGCTGTCTTATGTTCCGGTGAAGTTGTTTTTGAAGGACAGATTGAAAAGTTATTACAGTTAGGGAATGAAAAAGTCTATACGACTACGATTATGCAAAATGAGTTAAATAACTTTAAGAAGAAGTACCGTGTTATCAGTATTCATCAAAATGGAACAGATGTATCTTGCCGTTTTTTATCAAGCGCTTCTCCACAAAAAGACTGGGTTTCATGTCAACCTACGATAGAGGACAGTTATATGTATCTCTTATCAAGTTTTAAGCAGGGGGTGGAATAAATGCTGTTTTTTAAAGAAGTGAAAAAAATTTGTTTCAGTTTGGTATATGTGCTGTTTATTGGACTGTTGCTATTTAGCTGGCATGACAATTTTTATGGTGTAACAAGTAAAGAAATATCGGCTTTGCAAGAAAATGATACGTCTATCTCTTCTGAACTGGCAGGTGGTTCGATTTTGAAAAAACCAGAGAAAGAGGCAGAAAGTTATGGAATGAAAAATAAAGAAGTACCGGAAAAAATTATGTGTGGCGGAACAGATATGCTGATTATTGAGTATTTGAAAAATTCCTATGCAACATACCCTTTCACTTATTACAAGGAAGTGGTTTTAAATGAAGATGAACAAAAAGAAATTCTAGATATAATCAAAAAAATAACAGGATTGAATGAACAGCAGATCAATAATCTTCCAGATGATTATTTTCCTGCTGTAAATGGAAATATTATTCACTTTGGAAGTGGCGAGGAACAAAGTAAAAGCGGAACTTTTTCATTTGAAATGGGAAACGATGAAGACATAACGACAAATAATGATTATACGAAACATTTTATAGCACAAGTTTCTTATGAAGAATTTCAAGAACTTATGAAGAAAGCGGAGAATATTATCGGGAGAGGTTCCAATTACTCAATGGAAATGCTGTCGGAGTATTACGGTCTGTCTGAAATGACTTATGAGGAAGCAATGGACGAATATAACAAGACAATTTATGATGATAAGGTATCTGTCGCTTTTGCAAGATTGTTTTGTGACTACCTGACAAGAGATTTAGGGTTATACCCTGTGTTCTTGGCAGTCATCTTCTGGCTAAAGGATAGACGAAACCGTATGAATGAACTGATTGACTGTAAACAGATTGGGACAACAAAACTTGTTACTGTTCGTTTCTTGGCAATGCTTTTTGCTGTCATGTTGCCGATAATTATTTTGAGTTTTGAGTCTTTCATACCGCTAATAAAATTTTCCGCAGATACGGGTATCGCAATAGATATGTTTGCTTTTCTAAAATACATTATATGGTGGCTATTACCGACGGCAATGATTGTTACCTCTTTGGGAATGTTTTTGACGATTTTAACATCTACTCCGATAGCCATTTTAATACAGTTTGCATGGTGGTTTATCGATACCTCTATGACAGCGTTATCGGGGGATACGAAAATATTTACGCTGATGATACGCCATAATTTGTTACGAGGTTCTGAAATCATAAATCAAGACTTTACCTTGATTTGCTTGAACAGAACTCTGTTCGCGATTTTATCTTTCGTATTGGCGGGATTATCTATCGCAATATATAACAGGAAAAGAGGTGGAGAGTTGAATTATGATTACTTCTTACAAAAGCATTTTGGATTTTTTAAGAATAGATTTTCCTCTCGTCTTCAAAAATAGTCTGTTGTTGGGAATTGTATATTTATTTCTTATTCCTGTTATAAGAGGAACTTCAAATTTAGACGCCATTCATTCTGCAGATGTGTTCGGACAATCTTTAGTTTTAACAGGAGCCATTCTTTTGATACCGATAACAAAGTGGGAATTAGAAACAAGTGTTAAAGAAATCGTATGCACAAAAGCATGGTCATATATAAAGAGTGTAAGTATTAGGCTGATATGTGGTTTTCTATTGATTACGGTTATGATTGTTACTTTCGCCTTTATAATGCAATTTAAGAACTGTGTATTCCCGTTTTGGGAGTATGTATCCGTAACAATTTTATATGCCGTTTTTCTGGGGATTTTAGGACTTTGCTTTTCACAGTTTGCGGGCAATGTGATTGTCGGGTATCTGGCAGTTTTAGGTTACTGGTCTCTTTGTCAATTTCGGATAATTTGTGAGGGGGATATGCTGTATATGTTTCCTTTTGTAAAAGGAATTATTGATATGGAGAGAGTGTGGATACTTTTGGGAACAGATATTGTACTGATAAGCAGTTTTCAGGTGATGGCGAAATGGTCGAAAAAGGACTTTTTTTGCCGCAAATAGGGAGTCAATGTTTGACATTTATTGATTAACTAATTATAATAAACGGGAAAAAGATAATTATCTCTTAGAGGAAGGAAATATATGAGAGTTATAGGCGGAAGTGCGAAAAGATTACAATTAAAAACATTGGACGGCTTAGAGACAAGACCGACAACAGATAGAATTAAGGAAACATTGTTTAATATGATTTCTCCGTATCTGTGTGACTGCATGTTTTTGGATTTGTTTAGCGGCAGTGGAGGAATTGGAATCGAGGCATTAAGCAGAGGAGCGAAAGAGGCTGTTTTTGTCGAAAACAATCCGAAAGCCATGCAATATATAAAAGAAAATCTGGCTTTCACGAAGTTGGATAAGAAAGCGGTTACAATGCAGACGGACGTCATAACGGCTCTGAAGAGGTTAGAGGGGACGACACAGTTTGACTATATTTTTATGGATCCGCCATATGCGAAAGGCTTGGAAGAACAGGTTTTAGAATATTTGGCAGAATCAGATTTGGTAAATGAAGATACGGTTATTATTGTAGAGGCTGCAAAGGAAACAGAATTTACCTATTTGGAAAGATTCGGTTTTTACATTATAAAAACGAAAGAATATAAGACAAATAAACACCTGTTTATTGAGAGAGAGCGAGGCGAAGAAGTGTGCTAAGAGCGATTTACCCGGGAAGTTTTGATCCAGTGACTTTGGGACATATGGATATTATTAAGCGTTCCTGTAAAATTGTAGATGAGTTAATTGTGGGAGTGTTGAATAATAACGCAAAAACTCCGTTGTTTTCTGTGGAAGAACGTGTTAAAATGTTGAGAGAAGCAACGAAGGAATTGAAAAATGTAAAAGTAGTAGAGTTTGAAGGTCTTTTGGTTGATTTTGCCAAGGCAATAGATGCAAAGGTTGTCATAAGAGGGCTTCGTGCCATCACTGATTTTGAATATGAATTGCAGATGACACAGACAAATCATAAATTAGAGCCGGACGTAGAAACTTTATTTCTGACGACAAGTATAGAGTATTCCTTTTTAAGTTCCACAACAGTAAAAGAAGTCGCTGCTTTTGGAGGAGATATTACTCAATTTGTTCCGGAAGTAGTTGTAAAAGAAATAGAAGAAAAGATGAAGTAAAAGGAGAGTATAAATTATGAGTAGTCGTATTGAACAAATTATTGAAGAAATCGAAGAGTACATTGACAGTTGTAAGTTTCAGGCATTGTCTACTTCAAAAATCATTGTAAACAAAGAGCAGATTGATGAATTGTTGCGTGAACTTCGCATGAAGACGCCTGATGAGATTAAGCGTTATCAGAAGATTATCGCTAATAAAGATGCGATTTTGGCCGATGCACAGGCGAAAGCACAGAGTATGATTGAAGAAGCTCAGATTCAGACAAATGAACTTGTAAGTGAACATGAGATTATGCAGCAGGCATACGCACAGGCAAATGAAATTGTTATGACTGCAACAGATCAGGCGCAGGAGATTCTTGACAATGCAACAAATGATGCCAACGATATCCGCATCGGTGCAATGCAGTATGCCAACGATATTTTGGCGAATGCAGAAGGAATTATTGCGCATTCATTAGACACATATACAACAAAATATGAAAGCCTGATTAATTCTTTGCGCGAATGTTACGAAGTAGTTCGTACAAACCGTGCAGAATTAGAAGTGCCTGACAAATCAGACAGAGGAATTGAATCTGAGTTTGGAAACGAAAATACAAATACGTTATAAAATAAAGTAAAGATAGACAAGGGAAAGAAGACTGGTTACCATAGCGGTAATCAGTTTTTCTATTGTATAGGAAACAATGGAAAGCCCTGTTCCTTCTAACATGCATTTTGTCTGAGCAATGGAACACAGACCTCCAAAAGAAACGAGAGCCATTACTAAAATGAAAGAAAGAGGAAAAGAATGACATAGCGAAATAATCATCGGAATACCGTTTGTGATTTCAAGTGACGGCAATACAAATGTTGTCCAAAGTGGTGAAGAACACGGAATTTCTCTCAAAAGTGTAATCAATACGGAAAAAAGAATAATGTATCCGCCTACTTTTGTTATCATTTCAAATCCGTTCATAATGGTACTGTCCAATATTTGAAAGTGAAAGTAAAAGTGTGGAGACGTAAGAGCAGAAGAGGAATAGTGTTTTTCCTCTTTTAAGTAGTAAATGCGGAAAAGAAAACTGCACAGTATGGGCGAGAGAAAAAGAATGAGAAGCGAAGGAATAAGCAGATTTTCCTGTTTCAGACTTTTCAGAACCACATAGTTCATAATAAACATGGGGCTTGTATTATTGCAGAAAGAAAGCAAGTACGAGCCTTCTTTTTTGGAGATTTTTCCACTTCGCACTAAATCCGCCGTGACTTTTGCGCCCATAGGGTATCCGCAGAGAAATCCTGTTAAGATAGCAAAAGTTCCGTTAGCACTCACATGAAAAAGAGGGCTTAAGATGGGGGATAGACATTTGGAAAAATAGAACATAGTATTTGTGCGGACGAGAAGGTTCGTAATAATCATAAAAGGAAAAAGTGTAGGAAGAATAATCTGAAACCAGAGAAGGAGTCCTTCACTTGCGCCTGAAAAAGTTTCGTTTGGTTTTACAAGCATAAAAAAGAATATACTGATGAGAGCGAAAGGAAGAAGTTTGCGTTTCATTGAAAATGTCTCCTGTTTTGTACAATATAGAAAAAATATATGATAATACTTGATTTTTTATGTACAATATGCAAGAATGAAATTAGAATTTTTGGCAAGGAAGGGAAAAGAAATGGCATTAGAGAATTTAGAACCAAAAGTAGTATTTCATTATTTTGAAGAACTGACAAAGATTCCACACGGAACCTATAACACAAAAGAGATTAGTGACTATTGTGTAAATTTTGCAAAAGACCTGGGGCTTGAGTATATGCAGGACGAAACCAATAATGTCATTATTAAGAAAGCCGGAACGAAAGGCTACGAGAATGCAGAACCGATTATTATTCAGGGGCATTTAGATATGGTATGTGAGAAAATACCGGGATCAGCACATGATTTTACAAAGGATCCGCTTGATGTTTACGAGGAAGACGGAATGGTTCAGGCAAGAGGAACGACACTGGGAGGAGATGACGGCATTGCGATTGCGTATGCAATGGCTATACTTGTAAGTGATGATTTAGAACACCCTCCTATCGAGGCAGTGTTTACCGTAGATGAAGAAGAAGGAATGGGAGGAGCAAATGCGATTGATTTATCCGTATTGAAAGGGCGCATGCTGCTCAACCTTGATTCTGATGTAGAGGGAACGATTGTAGCAGGCTGCGAAGGCGGTTATGAGAATGTAATCAGGATTCCTATTGAGAGGGAAGAAAAGGAAGGAACGCTGATATCTATCTGCATCGGCGGATTGAAGGGCGGACACTCCGGACTGGAAATTCATGAGCAACATGGCAACTCAAATAAATTAATGGGAAGACTGTTAATGACATTGGCGGCAGAGGACGTAGACTTTTCTCTTGTAGAATTCAACGGTGGTTCAAAACCGAATGTTATCACTTCACTTACTGAGGGTAAGATTATTCTCTGTCCTGAGTTGGTGCAGAAAGCGAAAGAAGTGATTCAGGAATGCGAAGAAGTGATGAAAGAAGAGTTTGGTCAGGACGAACCGGATTTGACTATCACGGTTTCGGAAGAGGCAGGACAGAAAGTAAACGCCATGACGAAAGAAAGTACAAAGAAAACTGTTTTCCTTGTTACGGCAACTCCTGACGGAGTACAGTGTTTCAGCAGAAACATTAAAGGACTTGTGGAAACTTCTCTAAATTTGGGTATTGCAAAGACGGAAGAGAAACAGGTTACTGCTGTTTATCGTGTGAGAAGTGCCGTACAGAGCAAGAAAACCAATATGAAAAAAGTTCTTGCCATGTGGGCAGAATATTTAGGAGGAACATCTTCGGTAGAGGGAGAATATCCGGCATGGGCATACAAAACAGACTCAAAAATTCGTCCGATTGTAGTGGATACATATAAAGAATTATTTGGAAAAGAACCGATAGTAACAACTATTCACGCAGGATTGGAATGTGGATTGTTCGCAGGAAAACTGGAAGGATTGGACTGCGTCTCCATCGGACCGGAGATGCTTAGCATTCACTCTCCAAATGAGAAACTGAGTGTTGCTTCTACACAGCGTACTTGGGAACTTTTGAAAGGTATTTTGAAAAACTGTAAATAGCAGTGAAAAATTTCATATAGGAAACGTATAGAAACATATAGTAATACAAAAAGGAGATTTCCATGCAAAGAAAAATGGGCGGAAATTTACTCCTTCTTGTATTACTATTTTCTTTTTTTATCGTATTGGGAAAACATAAAATCATAAGTCTGAGTCAGATGAACAGGTTAAATGAAAAAACGGTTACTTCTGAAGAATTCAGAAAACAACAGTTAGACAAAGGAGTGTTAAGTGTTCTTGAAAAAGAAGAAAACAAAGGCAAAATAGCGGGGCTGTATTTGTTGGAAAGCAGGTTCTCAGAACAAAACTTCTCCGAAAAAAATAAAAGGAACACATATAAACAATTATATATGAAATGGGCGGTAAATAAAGAATGGACGGAATACCACAAAGTCTGTAAAGCAATCTGGAATGATCTGAAATATTTCCCTGTTCCTAAATCCTCTCAAAATAAAAAACTTACCGTATCCTATGTGGACAGTTGGCAGGCAAAGAGAACATACGGAGGAGAAAGAGGACATGAGGGAACGGATATTATGGCGAAGAAAAATGTGGCGGGAGTGTATCCGGTTGTAAGTATGACGGACGGTATCGTTTCGGAGAAAGGGTGGCTTGAAAAGGGAGGATATCGTATCGGGATTACAGGAAGTTCGGGAGGATATTTTTATTACGCACATTTAGATTCCTACAGTGATTTAAAAGTGGGACAGAAAGTTAAGGCAGGCGAAGTATTGGGTTATATGGGAGATACCGGATACGGAAAAGAGGGGACGAAGGGAAAGTTCCCCGTGCATCTGCATGTGGGAGTTTATTTTTATAAGAACGGAAAAGAGATAAGTGTAAATCCGTATTGGCTTTTGCGCTATTTGGAAAATCACAAATTAAAATATGCTTTCTCCTAGTCAAAGCAAATGAAATTATGTTATACTAGATGCTGATATGAAGGAGGAAAAGATGAATTTACCAACTATATTTGAAGAAAAAATGAAAATGTTATTGGGAGAAGAATTCTCCGATTATATAAAATGTTATGACGAGCCGAGATTTTACGGTTTGCGTGTCAATACAAAGAAAATCAGCGTAGAGAAATTTAAAGAAATCTGTCCGTTTGAAATCAGACCGATTCCCTGGATTGAAAACGGATTTTATTATGACGGAGATAAAGTGCAGCCTGCGAAACACCCTTACTATTTTGCGGGATTATATTATCTTCAAGAGCCGAGTGCGATGACACCTGCCAACAGACTTCCGATAGAGCCGGGAGATAAAGTGCTAGATGTCTGTGCCGCACCGGGCGGAAAGGCAACTGAACTGGGAGCAAAATTAAAAGGACAGGGTGTACTGATTGCCAATGACATAAGTAATTCCAGAGCGAAAGGGCTGTTGAAAAACATTGAAATTTTCGGTGTTGGAAATGTGCTTGTCTTAAGTGAAGAGCCGGGAAAACTGGAAGAATATTTTCCGGAATACTTTGACAAAATTTTAATTGACGCCCCATGCTCGGGAGAGGGAATGTTCCGAAAAGACAAAAAGATGGTGAAGGCGTGGGAAGAACACGGACCGTCATTTTTTGCTAAAATTCAGAGAAGTATCGTTATGCAGGCTGCAAGAATGTTGAAACCGGGAGGAATGATTTTATATTCTACCTGTACTTTTGATGCGGAAGAAAATGAGGGAACAATAGAATATTTATTAAAAGAATGCCCTGAGTTTTTCCTGAAAGATATCGTGCCATATGAAGGGTTTGCGCAAGGGAAACCGGAAGTTACGGAAAGTAAGTTAGAAGATTTCAGAAAAACCGTTCGTATATGGCCGCATAAGATGCACGGGGAAGGGCATTATCTTGCCCTGCTGCAGAAAGGTGAGAGACGGGAAGAAGACGGCGTTGTAAAGAAACAAAAGAAGGCAAAAAAGGTTCCGACGGAGTTAGAAGAGTTTTTCAAAGACGTAACATGGGAAATGGACTGGAGCAGACTCGAAATTCATGGGGAGAGAGTTTACTATATGCCGGAAAATCTTCCGAATGTAAAGGGGATTCGCTTCTTAAGAACCGGCTTATATTTGGGAGATGTGAAAAAGAACCGTTTTGAACCTACGCAGGCATTTGCCATGTGCCTTAAAAAAGAAGAGTATGCCCATACGCTCTCTTTGCCGGCAGACGATGAGAGAGTGATAAAATATTTGAAAGGTGAAACACTGGAAGTAGATGACTTGGTTTCTCCGAAGGAAAAAGGCTGGCAGTTAGTCTGCATTGAAGACTACCCGCTTGGCTGGGGCAAACTTTCTAATGGAACGCTAAAGAATAAATATTTGCCGGGTTGGAGATGGCAGTCAGCATGATGAGATTAGATAAATATTTATGTGAGATGAATGTGGGAAGCCGTTCGGAAGTAAAAAAATATATCCGTCAAGGAAGAATAACCGTGGACGGCAAAACAGCGGTAAAACCGGAAGAAAAAATAGATGAACATTCTCAAAAAGTTTGTGTGGACAGTCGTGTGATAGGGTATGAGGCGTTTGAGTATTATATGCTTTATAAACCGTCCGGGGTTGTCTCAGCGACAACGGATAGAAAAGAAAAAACGGTATTGGATTTAATTGAAGAGAAAAAACGAAAAGATTTATTTCCTGTAGGAAGACTGGATAAGGACACGGAAGGGCTGCTTCTTATTACGAATGACGGAGAGATGGCTCATCGTCTGCTGTCACCGAAAAAGCATGTAGATAAAGTGTATTATGCTAAAATAGACGGGAAAGTGACGGAAAGAGAAGTACAGATATTTTCGGAGGGACTTTCCATCGGAAACGATGAATATGCGAAACCTTCCGCATTGAAAATCTTAAAAGAAGGGAATATTTCAGAAATTGAACTGACAATACAGGAGGGAAAATTTCATCAGGTAAAGCGAATGTTTCACGCTGTGGGAATGGAAGTGATTTATCTGAAAAGGATTTCTATGGGAAATCTTGTGTTGGACGAAAGTCTGAAAAAAGGAGAATATAGACGGTTGACGGAGAAAGAGGTTGAACAGTTATGTTAGAAAATATCAAAGCAGTTATTTTTGATTTGGACGGTTCTCTTGCGGATTCCATGTGGGTATGGACAACAATTGATATGGAATACATTAAAGAGTATCAGTTGGAAGTACCGCCTCATTTCTATACGGATATGGAAGGAAAAAGTTTCACGGAGACGGCACAGTATTTTTTGGAAACTTTTCCATGCCTTCCATTAACTTTGGAAGAACTGAAACAGGATTGGGTAAACAGGGCATATGGTAAATATACGAAAGAAGTAAAATTAAAAGAAGGTGCGCTGGAATTTCTGCAGATGCTGAAAGAAAAGGATATTCGTATGGGAATTGCCACAAGCAACGGAAGACAGTTGGTGGAAGAGTTTTTAAGGGCGAATCACATTGATACCTTTTTTGACACTGTGTGGACATCATGTGATGTGTGCATTGGAAAACCTGCGCCGGACGTCTATCTGAAAGCGGCAGAAAGTTTGCAGACTTCTCCTGAAAACTGCCTTGTGTTTGAAGATGTCCCGATGGGCATTTTGGCAGGAAAAAACGCAGGTATGAAAGTCTGTGCAGTGGAAGATGAATTTTCTAAAGTGCAGGAAAAAAAGAAAAGAGAACTGGCAGATTATTACATACAGAATTATAACGATATTCAAAATAAAACCTACGAGGTACTATAAATGCAACATGGATTTTTACCAATTTCAAAAGAAGAAATGAAACAGAGAGGGTGGGAACAGGTAGACTTTGTCTATGTATCAGGGGACGCCTATGTAGACCACCCGTCTTTTGGGCATGCGATTATTACGCGTGTTTTGGAGGCGCACGGATATAAAGTCGGGATTATTGCCCAGCCGGACTGGAAAAATAAAGAGAGCATTATGGTCTTTGGCGAACCTAGACTTGGCTTTTTAGTTTCCAGCGGAAATATGGATTCAATGGTGAACCATTACACCGTGTCCAAGAAAAGAAGAAAAGCGGACGCATTTACGCCGGACGGAGTTATGGGAAAACGTCCTGACTATGCGGCTGTAGTATACAGCAACCTGATTCGTCAGGTTTATAAGAAAACACCGATAATTCTCGGTGGAATTGAGGCGAGTCTCAGAAGGCTTGCGCATTATGATTATTGGAGCAATAAGTTAAAACGCTCCATTTTGCTTGACTCCGGTGCGGATATTCTCTCATACGGTATGGGAGAGCGCTCCATCGTGGAGATTGCTGAGGCTTTGGACAGCGGTATGGCGGTGTCGGATATTACTTATATTGACGGAACGGTGTGCAAAGTAAAAAGTCTTGACTGCGTCTACGATGCGATTACATTGCAGTCGTATGATGAACTGCAAAAGGACAAGTTAAATTATGCGAGAAGTTTTTATGTACAGTATTGCAACACAGATCCGTTTACAGCCAAGAGGCTTGTAGAACCGTATGGGGAGCATCTCTATATTGTACAGAATCCTCCGTCTAAACCGCTAAGTCAGTCGGAGATGGACAGAGTATACAGTTATCCGTATATGAGGACATATCACCCTTCCTACGAGGAACTGGGAGGTGTTCCGGCGATTGAAGAAGTAAAATATAGTCTGATTAGCAACAGGGGGTGTTTCGGTGCATGCAGTTTCTGTGCATTGACATTCCATCAGGGAAGAATCATTCAGACGAGAAGCCATGAATCTCTTATAGAGGAAGCAAAAAAATTTATTTGGGATAAAGATTTTAAAGGATATATACACGATGTCGGGGGACCTACGGCAAACTTTAGAGCGCCGGCCTGTGAAAAACAGTTGACACACGGTGCGTGCAAAAATAAACAGTGCCTGTTTCCAAAACCGTGTAAAAATATGAGGGTAGACCACAAAGACTATTTGCGTCTGCTCCGTAAATTAAGGGAATTACCGAACGTGAAAAAAGTATTTATCCGTTCAGGTATCCGATTTGACTATTTAATGGCGGATAAAGATGATACCTTTTTTAAGGAATTGTGTGAACATCATGTCAGCGGGCAGTTAAAAGTTGCTCCTGAACATATATCCGATGCGGTCTTACAGAAGATGGGTAAACCGGAAAACAGTGTCTATCAGGCATTTACAAAAAAATATAAACAGATTAATGAGAGAATAGGAAAAAATCAGTTTTTGGTTCCGTATTTGATGTCCTCTCACCCGGGTTCAACGATGAAAGAGGCGGTGGAACTTGCGGAATATTTACGCGATTTAGGATATATGCCTGAGCAGGTGCAGGATTTCTATCCGACTCCGTCGACCATTTCTACATGTATGTACTACACGGGAGTGGATCCGCGCACAATGGAAAAAGTTTATGTGCCGGTAAATCCGCATGAAAAAGCAATGCAGAGAGCGTTAATCCAATATCGGAATCCGAAGAACTATGACCTCGTCTTAGAAGCGTTGAAAGTGGCGGATAGAATGGATTTAGTCGGTTATGATAAAAAATGTCTTATCAGACCAAGACAACAGAAACAGCAGCAATGGGAGAAAACGCATCAGCAGCCGCAGAATAAAAAACCGAGAAAGAAAAAGGCAATTCGAAATGTGCATAAAAAGAAAAATAAATAGAAGGGGAGAATGAAAAGATGAAAATTGCAATGATAACAGGGGCTTCTTCAGGATTTGGAAGAGAATTTGTGAGACAAATTGACAGTTTATATAAGGAACTTGACGAAATCTGGGTGGTTGCTCGAAGAGTCGAAAGACTTCATGAATTACAGAGCAGAACGATGACAAAACTGCGTGTTTTTGGTGGAGATTTGCTTGAAGAAGAAATTTATCAGGAAATTTCAGAAGCGCTTTCTGACGAAAACCCAAATATCAGAATGCTTGTAAATGCAGCGGGCTTTGGAAAGACGGGGACGGTGGAAGAGATTGATGAAAAGACACAGTTGGAGATGATTGACACAAACTGCAGATCTCTTACCCGCATGACAAAAATCTGTCTTCCATATTTGACAAAAGGAAGCCGCGTAGTCAATATCGCTTCGGCGGCAGCGTTTTGCCCACAGCCGTCGTTTGCCGTATACGCGGCAACAAAATCTTATGTGTTGAGTTTCAGCAGGGCGCTGCGGGCAGAACTTGAAGACAGGGAAATTTATGTTACGGCCGTATGTCCGGGACCTGCAAAGACAGAGTTCTTTGACATTGCCGGAATGAGTGCGAACATTTTGAAGAAAATGACGATGGCACAACCTGAGAAAGTGGTAAAACAGGCTCTTATAGATGCGAAAAACAGAAAAGAAATTTCTGTTTATGGCGGAGCAATGAAAGGGGCAAGAGTCTTGACAAAAATAATTCCTCACAAAATTGCTGTAGAGGTAATGAAACAGTTTTAAAAGGCAGGCGAGACGAAGATGAGGATAGCAAAAGGAAAATCCGGTTATATACAGTCGAAGAAAAAATGGGAAATCACAAAAACCTGTCTGGAGTTTGGCATGGTTCTTGCTGTGTTTCTTACCGGATATTTTACGACAAAAACGAGATTAAACCTATTGACGGTGGCAGCGGTTCTCGGCTGCCTTCCGGCTGCAAAAGCGTTGGTAGGGGTTATCATGCTTTTTCCGCATCACAGTATGGAGCGGGAAAAAGTAGAGGAAATTGAGGAAAAAGCGCCTACACTTGTGAAGGCGTATGACATGATTTTGACAAGTTACGAAAAAATTATGCCGATAGACAGTATTGTTATTTTTGAAAATATTGTGTGCGGATATTCGGGAAGCAATAAAATTGATGTGAATGATACCGCATCATATATTAAAAAAATGTTGAGGAATAATCAGTATGACAAAGTGTCCGTAAAGATTTTTACTGACTATAAGACATATATGACAAGGGTAGAGGGTATGGAAAATATGGCTGTAGCGGAAAGAAAATCTTCTCAGGAACATGAAGAAGGAATCAGGAGAACAATATTGAGTTTATCAATGTAAAAGAGAGGAAAAAAGATGCAGGAAATTCAAATTGCAGCAAATGAGGCAGGACAGCGCTTAGATAAATTGTTGGCGAAATATTTAAGTGAAGCCCCAAAAAGTTTTTTATATAAAATGCTCCGCAAAAAAAATATTGTTTTGAATGGAAAAAAAGCGTCGGGAAACGAAAAACTTGTGGCAGGAGACAGTGTAAAACTGTTTCTGTCAGACGAAACCATTCAAAAATTTTCTAGAGAAATTACGGTTTGTAAATCTAATACGAAACTGGATATTCTTTATGAAGATGATGATATTTTGCTTGTCAATAAACCTGCGGGAATGTTGTCTCAAAAGGCGGAGGCGAAAGATATTTCCCTTGTGGAACATCTTATTTCCTATCTGTTGGAGAGCGGACAACTGACGCGGGAGAACCTAAAAAGTTTTAAACCGTCCATATGTAACCGATTGGATAGAAATACAAGCGGTCTTGTTGTGTGTGGCAAAAGTTTAAAGGGACTTCAGACAATGGGGCAGTTATTTAAAGAAAGAACACTAAAAAAATACTATCGCTGTATCGTGGCGGGAAATGTTACGGAAAAGCAATATGTAAAAGGTTATCTCATAAAAGACGAAAAGAAAAATCAAGTGACGGTAAGTGATACATATTTTCCGGAAAGTCAGGAAATAGAAACGGAATACAGACCGATTCAACAACTTAAACAGGGAACTTTGTTGGAAGTACATCTGATTACGGGAAAAACACATCAGATACGAGCACATTTGGCTTCCCAAGGACATGCCATTATAGGAGATTATAAATATGGCAGCAGAGAAATTAATGACAGATACAAAAAAGAATATCAATTATCCCATCAACTTTTACACGCATACAGATTAGAAGTGCCTAAAACAAAAGAATTACCACAACTTTCTGAAAAAATGTTTGTCGCACCTTTGCCAAAACAATTTCAAAAAATAATAGAAGGTGAAAGCAGATAAAATGGGAACTTGGAATTCAAGAGGACTTAGAGGTTCTACGTTAGAAGATTTTATTAATCGAACGAATGAGAAATACTTAGAAAAAGGGCTGGCATTAATACAAAAAATTCCAACACCGATTACACCGGTAAGAATTGATAAAGAACACCGTCACATTACTTTGGCCTACTTTGAGCAGCAAAGTACGGTGGATTATATCGGAGCGGTTCAGGGAATTCCGGTTTGTTTTGATGCAAAAGAATGCAGTGCGGGAACATTTCCGCTGCAAAACATACATGAACATCAGGTTACTTTTATGAAAAACTTTGAAAAACAGGGCGGAATCGCATTTTTGCTGATTTACTACAGTGAGAAAAATATTTTGTATTATATGCGGCTAAAAGAACTGCTGCAATACTGGGAGCGTTCTTTAAACGGTGGGAGAAAAAGTTTTCGATTTGATGAACTGGACAGCGAATTTTTCCTAACCCTTTCTAGTGGTTGTTTTGTACCATATTTGAATGCGATACAAAAAGATTTGGATATGAGAGAAATTGCTGACCGGATAGGAGAAAGGCATGAGTTATAAAAGATTAATTCCATGTATATTCATATATAATGGAAAAGCGGTAAAATGGTTTAACGACAAAGAGATTCTTACGGAAAATGTTGTCGAACTGGCACAGCGCTATAGTAACCAGGGCGCTGATGAATTGCTTGTTTTCGACTTGTCCGACAACGATGAAGAACATACAGAGTCTATAGAGTTAATTCAAAAAATGAACAGAGTCATTCCCATTCCGATGATTGCCGGAGGAAACATAAAACGGCTGGAAGATGTGAAACAGATTTTATATGCGGGTGTAAAACGTGTAATGTTGAATTTTTCCAAACCGGATATGTTTTCGTTGGCACAGGAAGCGGCAAACCGTTTTGGAAAAGAGAAGGTTGCCGTATCCTTAAATGATTTTGACGCATTATTTAAACAGCAGCAATTGATCGAACAGTACAGCAGTGAATTGATTTTCATGCATCGTTTGGATTTGGACTCTGTAATGAATATAACAAATATTCCGTGTATTATCGTGACCGATACGGTTCGGGAAGAGGAATTGTTTAATATACTCAGATGTCCCGGAGTGAAAGGACTTTCGGGAAGATTTGTGAGCAATGTGGAAATGGATTTTTCCCAATTTAAAGATAAATGTGCGGAGAGGGATATCAAAATCACTTCCTTTGAGAGTCTTATGGATTATTCCGAATTCCATACAGATGTAAACGGCATTCTTTCCGTTATTACACAGGATTACAAAACGGGTGAAATCTTATCCGTGCGGAAAATGAATCGGGAAGCATTTGAGACAACCGTAAAGACGGGGAAAATGACTTACTATAACCCGGATTCATGCGGTATGGAAAGCAAATCGAATCAGTACGTAAAATCCATGACAGTTAATGAATCAAGAGATACATTGCTTGCAAAACTTGATTTTAGGGAGAAAACAGCGACTGTTTTCACACAAACTTTAATCGGAAGTGACAAAAGTGAAAAGAATCCTTTACAAATATTTGAGTATGTCTATCAGACTATTTTGGAGAGAAAACAAAATCCGAAAGAAGATTCATATACAACATATTTATTTGACAAAGGAATAGATAAAATTTTAAAGAAAATAGGGGAAGAGGCAACTGAGATTGTCATTGCGGCCAAAAATCCAAGTCAGGACGAATTAAAAGGGGAGTTCATAGACTTCCTGTATCACGCTATGGTGCTTATGGTGGAAAAAGGCGTTACCTGGGAAGAACTTACGGAAGAAATGGCAAAACGGTAAATTCTAAACCGGAACAAAAGGCATATACTTTATTAGGAGTATATGTCTTTTTGTATTGCCGCATATTCGATAAAACGGAAGTAGGAATGGAGGTAAAAGCATGAATGAAACGGAAAAGAGAAGAAGACAACTTCTTGAAGAAACGAGAAGAAAATATGGGGATACAAGGACGCCGCCGGCTGTCCACCCACGGTATGGAGCGATTTATTCGGATTTGTACGAGGGGAAACAAGCGCAAAATGACGGACTTTTCATGCGCACAATTATTGCAGTGCTGCTGTTTGCTCTGTTTGTGGCAATGGATTACAGTGGGGAGAAGGTGGCTACAGTGGACAGCAAGCGAGTTGTGCGGGAAATACAGGCGGAAATGGGCGATTAAGGTTGAAGTTTGCGGGTCGGGTTTGTATAATATATAGTAGTTGAAAATAGAAAAATTATTTGTATAGGTTATCAAAGGAGAGGATAAAAATGAGGTACAAAGAGTTTAAAGACGGAGTTCAGTTATCAAGATTGGGAATGGGTACAATGCGTTTACCGATACTGGACAATGACAATGCAAAAATTGATTATGAGAAGGCAGCGAAACTGGTTGATGACTGTATGGAACAGGGTGTCAACTATTATGACACAGCCTACATTTATCATGGTGGAAAATCCGAAGAATTTCTTGGAAAAGCATTGGCAAAATATCCACGGGAAAGTTTTTATGTGACTGATAAATATAATTTTCAGGCAGAGCCTGATTATCGTAAACAGTTTAAAGAGCAGTTGTCACGTTTAAATATGGATAGAATAGACTTCTACCTGCTCCATAGCATACAGGATTCATTTGCGGACGAAATGATTGGAAATGGGTGCATTGAATATTTTGACCAGATGAAAAAGGAAGGCAGAATCGGATACTTAGGTTTTTCATTCCACGGCTCTCCGGAGGTGATGAAGAAATTGCTGCCGCTTTATCCGTGGGATTTCGTACAAATTCAATTAAATTACTATGACTGGTACTTTGAAGATGCGAAGGAATTATATGAAATGCTTGCAGAAGCAAAAATACCGGTTATGGTTATGGAACCGGCACACGGCGGACTGTTGGTAAATCTGACTGAAGATGCGGCGAAAGAATTGAAAGAATTAAATTCGGAAAATTCAATTGCCTCATGGGCAATGCGCTGGGTGATGAGTCTTGACAGTGTTCAGGTTGTACTGAGCGGAATGTCTGATGAAAATCAGGTAAATGACAATGTGAAAACATTTGCAGAGGCAGATCCTCTGACAACAGAAGAGCAGGAAAGAATTGAAAAGGCGGCAAAAATTCAGCATGCAGCAATTACAATTCCTTGTACGGCATGTAATTATTGTACGCCAAACTGTCCAAAAGGACTGGACATTCCGACTTTATTGAAGTGTTATAATGAGGCGAAGATCGGCGGTGCGTGGAGAGTACGCCACCTGAAAGATATGCCGGAAGAAAAAGGTCCGGCAGGCTGTATCGGCTGTAAAGCCTGTACAAGACATTGTCCTCAGGGCTTTGAGATTCCTAGATATATGGAAGAGTTAGCGAAGATGTTGGAAGAAGTGTAGAAAGTTAAATGTTTATGAAACCAGATTTCATGTCAGGGTGGAGTTTGATTTTCTTAATACAACAATGGAGCGGGGTATAAAATCCCGCTCCAAAACTATTGGCTTTGAACCATTTTATTTTGTATTTAGTGTGCAATTTTCAAAAACTTTTGTCACTGGAACTTCTGCATTCACGGAGGCATTTTCGATTTCAATAGAATATGTTTTATGAATCAGACAATTTACAGGATCTTCGGTAGCAATTACTACTGCAAGTCTATGACCTGGTTCTACTGTATATCTTGTCGCATTCAAATATACATGGTAATTATGGTATTCACCTTTTTTAAGTTTTATACTATTCGTCGCTGTTTCTGGCTCATAACCTGCTTCTGGATTACAAAGGTCTGCAAAAGCACGTGTAATAACTCGATAGTTTTTATGTACTGTGGAAAATTCGACTTCGTTAAATGCCGGAAGATCCCCACCGTTTATAATTCCATTTTCTTTTACAGTAACGACTGGTATGATATTTCGTTCAGGATCTACAGTCTGAATGCTATCAAATTTTTCGTCACAAACATCGCAGAGAAGAACCGTAATTTCAACATCGTCCATTTTTCCAGAAATAGCAGAGGAGCCAAGTTTCATTGTGAGAATATCAGCATCATTTCTGTTCTCAGGATTAAAGTCATTTTCAACATCTCCATCTTTTAGTGCTGCTTTTAGGTTGACGCAAATAGTACCCTGTATAGTCATAGGCTTTTTAAATGGAGCAGTGACATAACGTTTATTCATATTTGTAGATTTTTGGGCTACAATATCATCAAAGTTTTCTGCACTGATATTTGCTTTTTCCCAGTCTGTATCAATAACAGTAACACCTGTTTCTGCACTTTCAAGTTTTATAGTATGTTCTGTTGTCCATGAATGTTCTGTTTCCCATTTTTTTTGATTAATATTATCTTGCGCCAAAACTGTAGGCATAGTTTCAGCATTATTGTCTATACCGTATAGATAATGAGAAATCCATTCATTCACAATATCATCATAGAATTTTCCATCAATAAGAATGCCGTAGTTTTTATTTGGCATAGTAGGAGTGATGTGTGGCCCTTGATGAATAATTGCTTTTACTGTCTGTCCGGCTTTTTCGAAAGATTTATACATCATTTCAAATTGTTTTGTAGAAACATTTTCATCATTTAATCCCTGTACGATTAATGCACTACACTTAATTTTGTCCGCATTAAGTCTATAGTTTCCGCTTCCCCAGAAGTCTTTATCATAATCAAAACCACATTTAAGTTGTTGGAGACTTAATTCATGGTGGAATGCTGCAATATCATCAAGTTGTTTTTCTGTTAAGGTTGTATCGTTATAACGGCTTGAACAAAAATATGCAAGGAAACTGTTCAACATTTCTTTAGGCCAGTAACGCTGTGCACCTTGTTGATTCTGCTGACTATACCAGTCAGAAATTCCTGCAACAGGAATGATTGTTTTAAGACCTTCTACACCTGTTGTTGCTACTGCAAATGGCATAGTTCCGGCATAGGATCTACCAGTCATAGCAACATTACCATTTGACCAATCGGCCTTAGTTGCGATTGTGCCTTCACGATCTGCATAGGCAGTACGGTCACCATGTAACCATTCAACAACAAATTTGAAAGCGTCTCTTTCATAATCAGATCCTACATAATTAAATCCATCAGAACCAAGTGCTCCGAAACCTGCGCTTACAATAACAGCAAAACCACGTACAAGATAGTAGTTGAAATTATCAAGATTTTCATAAACCATGTTGTTATTATTCCCTTTGTCAGGATAATACCAGTCAGCAGGATCGGCTTTCAATGCAAGGTCCATAGCACTAATATAATCTGTAGGAACACGAGCAGGCACTTTTTTGTTAAGGTCTGCAAAGTCAAATTTTCGATACTCTTTGCTTTCCACTTCTTTCATATGAGCATATCCGTCTTCCTGGACACCTGCACAGTATGGACGTGCTTCGAATAAGGAAGCGGCTTTGTAATTGCCTTCTACAGCACTGCGTGGAACTTGAACGAGAACTTTTACAAGATCTCTTTTTCCGTCGCCATCCATATCATAATCAGATTCCACATATACACAGTATCTTACAATTGAAGATGTATTTGGATTATATTTTTCTCCAGTTTTTCCATCAGTAAAAGGAAAAACAGGTTGCGCCATTCCGTTTTCAAATACTGGCACATTGCTATAATTTTTGTTTGTCATAATTTGCCTCCTCATGATTAAAATTATAATCAAATATAATTTTTAAATGTATTTTTATTAATATTATAGATAGTATTTTGGATAGTGTCAACGCTTGCAAAAATGTGAAATTCTATTGATTGCTATTATTCGTTCCGTGGAATATAATAGTAAAAAATAGAAAAAACTTATTATAAGGTTTGTCGAGTAAGCCTTTTATTGTTATAGTATGGGATATATGAAGAATTACGGAGAAATATTATGAATGACATAGATTCTTTTCCGTATGATTAGGCAGAGGAAGAATATGATTTTATGGACAATACAGAATAAACTTGCATATGAAAGCATGAAAGAAACAGGTGTGTTGCGAGTGGATGAAAACTATATTTTAGATGATTTATTTAAAGAACCGTATTTATGGATGGCGAGTCAAATGAAGAAGCGTATAGGTAATCCGCCGGAAGGTGTCATATTTCCAGTATGGGCATGGTACCGATGGGAAGGAAACAGGAAAAGACTAGATATGCGATTTCATGGATGTAACTGGGGAGAAAAAGGAACACCACTTGTTCTTTTAACAATAGATGTACCAGAGCAGAGTATATTACTTTCTGATTTTGATTATTGGCATTGTGTACTAAATGATGGGGAGATTATATTTCCCTACAACGAATCAGTTGTCTATTCTGAAGAAGAAAAACAAAAAAGTTGGGAAAATATATTTGACATTGAGTGTTCTTTTGATGGCGAATCACATAAATTTCTTACAACGCAAGCAACACTCTGGGAAATAAAAAGCGAGTGGGTGAAAAAGGTTGAATACTTTATATCTCGATGAAATTAGAGGATATGATCGAAGGATGGGATGACAAAACTAATGGTGTGACGGATGACTATAAATATTGTAAATCTTGCAAGATACAGTATTTTAAGAGAAAAAATATAATGATTCAAGTACTTTTCGTTGGTTACGGCAATCTTTAAAGAACTTCTTAAAAAGTCAGTAAAATCAATGATTGGAAGGAATTTATTGGTGAGAAATAACCCAAAAATAATGTGAAAGGAGTATAGATGTCTGAAAAGAGAAAAGACAGTAGAGGTCGGAGCCTCAAAACAGGAGAAAGTCAAAGAGCAAATGGCCAATATTACATCAATTGAGTTGGAAATTATAGAAAATTATACGATATTATAGAAAGTTCGGGTTTCTAGTGGAAATGCTAGAAACCTTATAAATACAGGAAAATACAAGGAATTTAAGGAGATTAAATAAATGATAAAAATTTTATTCATCTGCCACGGCACTGCGATGAGGTAATGTGCGAAAGTGCGGTGGTATGGGCGAAAACAGGCGAAACTTTAGCGGTGTGTTCGGTGGTGTACTACGGATTAGACTACTAAAATTCATCAAAAATTATATAGATATTTCGGCAGTTGGAATTACGGTTCTGGCTGCTTTTTTTCTTGACTTTTCCGTCATTTAGAGGATATATAGACACACCAGAAGGGAGGTGGGTCTGATGGACTTAAACGAAAAATATATGCTTACTGTGAAAGAGGCATCCGAATACTACAACATCGGTACAAAGGCTTTGAGGCGTATTGCAGAAAATGGGGAAAAGAAATTTGCAGTTGCTTCTGGCAACAAGGTGTTGATTATCAGACATCGATTTGAGGATTATCTTGATTGGTGCTGTGACAACAACATACCGGTAGGAGAACTTGCTGACGATGAAAAAGATTCAGATTAAAGGGGATTTGGGAATGGACGAACTAGACCAAGATTTTATTGATGAAGTGTGCAATATGCGAATGGAAATTGCGTATAAAAAATTGCTGAAAACTAGGACGCATATTGTAGCAAAGAGTGTAAAAGAAAGAGATGATGCTATCGATATTTTATATGAAAATGTTGTAAAGGAATGTACTGAAACCGGGCAGAAAGTATTTCGCGAATATGCTGACCAGGTTGCATACAGAGAAAGCGAAGATGCGGACTTTTATTATAAAAGTGGGTTTTCTGATGGAGTGCAGCTGATGTTCATGTTGCAGAAACTGGCTGCAAATTTACAGTAAGAAAATGCCCATCCAAGAGTGGCTAGCTCAAGGGTGGGCATTGGTCTGTTTAGTTGGAAATTACATCTTCGATAATCTGTTTTACCTTTTTATTGCTTAACTGTGTATGGAACGAAACAGTATATCCATCGATTGTAAGTTGTTTGAAGAATGCCTCTGCACATTTGATTTTAGCATCTTCTGTGCCACGGAGCGTAGATTTCTTTTCAACCAGTTTTGTTTCTACAACAATGTTTAATTCTTTTGTGCCGTCTTTGTGTTTGACAACATACATAAAGTCCGGGCTGTAGTTTTCTCCAACGATAGTAGGAATGGCAATGCTTGATTTTGGAATTTTGCCATATACCACAACTTCATCGATGTCGGTCATAATATTTTCTTTTTCCAAAGGAGAGTCGAAAGCAATTCGGTTATATAAATATTTGTCAGAAGGCGTACCTTCAACAAACATGGTACCTACATTTCCTTGCTTGATTACTTCTCGAGGAGTTCCATCTTTATATGTCAGAGCGGTTTCTGTTACAGGCTGATTAGAACGTGTATATTTAAAACGAGTCTGCATTTTCTCTATACGCCAATCAGCAAAAGCGGAAACAATATTCGCAGCTGAATACTCATTGATATGATCAGCAGGAATTCCATTCGGCTTTTCGTTTGCAAGGTCACACATAGCTTTGTGGATTTCTACAATCGGAATACTTGTTTGTTGACTGATTCTCTTTAAAAAATCATTGTATGCCAATGGTCTTTTTATAGAATAAGATACGCCAGTATCTTCTCTAACCATCATAGCATTGCCGTCAGTAACAACCTCATCTCTGTGGCTATATAATGTTACATTGCCAAAGATACCACCTTTTCGCAAGATGTCATGTAAAGCCTGTGGAATTTCATCTGTTAGGTCTGCATCAAAGAATAAGTAATATTTATGATTGATGCTTTCCCACAATTCCTTCAATTCAGAGTAGACAGCTTTACGAATCTGAATTTCTTCCTTTTTATTCTTGTTAACATCAGTAACTTTATTGCTGCCAACGCCACTACTGAATTCTGGATAATCAGCAAAGAAGGTTTCTCTTTTCTCAGAATTGATTTCACGTTCAAAATTAATATATCCTTTTGTCATCAATTCAAGAGCAAGTGCATTTGTATCCATATGGCGTTCCTTTGCAACTTTCTCTAAAGCTTCTTTTGAAATAAACGTAGCAGCAGGCATTTCTCCATTGATTTCATCGACTAATCTCTGTGCAAAATCAGCTTCAGTAAAATCTACGATATAGTTCAGCTTGAATTCCTCATTGGAAATACGATTACCATTTTCATCAACAGGTAAACGTAAACCACGACCTACTTCCTGCAGTTTACTGTTTTCGCTACCACTGGAGCGAAGTTTAGCAATAGTAAATACATTTGGATTATCCCATCCTTCTTTCAATGTCCATTTGGAGAACAGGAATCTTCGTGTATTGTATGTCCCATTTGCATTGCGAAGAGAAATTAATCCTTTTTTATTATGAAGAATATCTGCTACTTCATTTGCAATAGCTTCATCTGAGTCGCTGTTATCTTGAGCAAAATATCCTGCATGACAAGCAGAAATATTGGCAGCGCTGGCTTCAAGATAATCTTTATACTCTTGCTCTGCACTAGGGAGTGTTGCCAGTAAATTGTTGATGTTTTCTAACAGCAAGCGTTCAAACATTTCTTTAAGATACGGTGCTTTTCCTTCTTCAGAATCTCTGTAGGATGCAATGTCATCAATAAAGAATAGCGCCAAAGTTTTGATTTTAAACTGTCTTCCGGAGAAGTTCTGTCTTTCTGTTTCGAAGTGGCGCTGAAGAGCTAATTTTAACATCTGCTCCTGGTAGGAAGAAGAATAAATATCAGTATTAAATTCCTCACCTTGGAATTTGGTTTGTCCGTTTGTCAGTTCGATAAAGTTTTTACCGATAGCTGCAATTGTGATTCCTTCAAATGCTGTATCTATAACGGAGAGAGAATCTCCAGGAGTCAGCATAAAAGTTTTAGTATCTTCGCCACGTTTCTTAAATTGGAAAGTAGCAGAAGTTTTAGAAACAACTGTTATAAGCTTTACTTTTTCTTCCTTTTGTGACAGAGGTTCAAAATGTTCCTTCGCAACACCTTTAATCAGATTGAGATTAAAGGAATCACAGGCATTCAATTCGTATACAAGATTATTAAAATCTTTGAAAGTAGTCTTATTACGTCCCGTTCCAACAGATACTTCTGGGAATGTTGCACCAAAACGGATAATCATCTGAGGACATAACTCATCAACAATTGCTTTATATGCCTTTTGTTCTCTAGAAAAACGATGTGGTTCATCGATAATTACAATAGGCTTGGTAGCTTTCAATGCATCAAATGGACGATAAAAGCCTTCAACTAAATAGTCATAATCGGAACGTGTGAGCATATTACCATTAGTCAAGAGCTGCATATTTACAAGTAACACATAAATTTTGTTCGTGTTCTGGCAAGAACCGGTAACGAAATCACGTACTGCTGACGGCATTGCTAAAAAGCCTTTTTTCTTTTTCTTTGGGCTTTCTAAGATGCCAAGTTCAATATCACAATTATATCCGCAAGCATCAGAAAAGTGATGTTTCACATAGCTGTCAGAGATAAACTGTGCAGTACCTGCTTTAATTGGAAGAGATGGAACGGCAATAATAAATTTGTTAAATCCGAATTTTTTATGCATTTCATAGATGGTCTGTGTATATACATAAGTTTTTCCTGTTCCGGTTTCCATTTTTACATCAAGATTTAAATAAGGTCCCTCATCACGGCAGCCACGATAATCTGCACGTATGCTTTTTTGAACTTCCAATAAATTATGAATTAATCGTAGTTCGTTCCTATCAAATGTAGGGTTTTCATAAGAAAGGTGTGGCTTAATCATGGAAACGCCATCTAGTGCAGAGATTAGAGCATCTACCGCTTTTTTTTGATGGTCTAATTCTCGTTCAAGTATTAGTTCCAAAATCTGCACCTCCTTAATATCTAATATCCAGATTTATTTTTAAATTTTTCTCTGAATCTCTCAAAATTTTAACATTTGTTTTTAAGTTCTCCATCTCAACATAGTTGAAACTATAACCGAAGAGAACGATATTCTGCGGATTAAATCTACCTTCACAATTATATTTTTCGATTAAGGATTTGATAGCTTCCTCTGTTAATCCTGGATTGATGAGATATAAGTGATTTTCACACCAGTAAGCTGTATATCCTGCAAGGTCAATCATTTCACAGTTATTTGTAAAGCCGTAATTGTCATGGACGAGCCATGTTGTGAGTACTGTACTTGCACCAAATTCATCATATACAGTAGTGTCTGTAATAAATCCACTGTTATCGAAAGATTCCATTTTATCTAAAGTGGTCTGGCTGACTTCGTGTAATGTATAATGTTTGAAGCCTAGGTCAGCAGTTGTATTCGGGTTTTCTGATTTTAATTTGTCACCGGCACGCTTAATTCTATCAATTCCTAATTCACTTATGGATTTATAGCCCGCTTTATACAAATCTGAATCTTCATCAACATAATCATCTATCTGCACCATTATAAATTTCCTATTACCAGAATTAGAAACGTTTAATTTTAGTGTTGCTTCTGCTGTAGTAGCAGACCCAGAAAAGAAATCCAAAACATAATAATTGTCGCCGATGTAGGATAATAATCTTTGAATAAGACTAGTAGGTTTAACTGTGTCAAAACCAACAGCTTTTCCCATTAGCTCATTTAATTCATCTTTTCCATTGAGTGCAGAGCCATATTCACTTGCCATCATTAAAGACCAGAACGGATTATATTGTTTTCTGTCAATTTCATCCTCAGGATAAATTGCTTTTTTTACAATTCCGTCTACGATTTCAACCTTTCCGGCTTTTTCTAAATCTCTGGCAGTATCCTCGCCGATTTGCCAAGGCAGATATGAGTTGTGCAAGAGTAAAAAAGTACACTTCTTCAGATGTGAGCAAAGCAGAAAGGCATAACGAACGCAAGAATGAAACCTATGAAAATATGAATGTGATTGCGGAGCGAATACCCTATAATGTGCATTTCAAAGAACCGACTGCCCCAACCTATATGGAACAATTAAAGCAGATGGAACAGGACGGAAAAGTATCGCTTCGAGGATTGAGGAAAGACGCTACCCTTTTCAATGAGATTGTGATTGACGTGAACACAATGTATTTTGAGCGTAATGGTGGCTATGAATATGCAAAGCAGTTTTATGAAGAAGCATTTCATTTTATCGAAGAAAAGTTTGGTGCTGATAATGTAATATCGGCAGTTATGCACGCTGATGAAATCAATTTGGCAGCAACAGAGGACTTAGGAAAAGAAGTTTATCACTATCATCTTCACGCTATGGTTTTACCAGTAGTAGAAAAAGAAATCTTGTGGAGCAAGCGTTGTAAAGACCCCGAACTAAGAGGAACAGTCAAAGAGGTAGTCAATCAGATCAGCCATTCAAAGAAATGGAAGTCAGATATTCCACTGGTTGATGAAAAATGCAATCCACTTTTACGAAAGAATGGAAAGCCGATGTTTCGAGCTTCATACAGCATACTGCAAGATGAGTTGTTCAACCATATGACAGAGAAAGGGTTCAAAGGTTTTCAGCGTGGAGAATACGGAAGTACAGCCGAACACCTAACTTCCTTGCAATATCAAATCAAACAAGACACACAGCGTTTAGATAAGTTGCAGCAGCGTATTCAAAAGGAGCAAGTGAAATACAAATCATCTCATCAAATCTTCAAAACCTATAATGAGATTGATAGTATGGGACAGAAAACCTTTACCGGCAAAATAGCAATATCCAAAGAAGATTATAAAGAACTGACCACACTTGCAAAAGAAGGTATCACAAGCCGAGCAGAGATAAAAAAGTTGGAGGAGGATGTCGGTTATTATCAACAACGCTATTACAACACTGCCAACGCACTTGAAAATATGAAAAGAAGATACAACGAACTGAAAGAAAAATGCAGACCATTTCTTCAAGCGTTGGATCATTTCCCCGAAGTTGCTAAACTTTTTACAGAAAAAGTGAAGCAGCTTTTTTCTTTTAAGGAAGCACAGGAACGAGCCGAAAAAGAAGCAAGGGAAAAAGAAAGACAGGAGCGTATCAAGGCACGAAGAAAGAAGCGAGATATGGAAAGATAAAGTTTTTAATAACGATGAGGGCAGTCAGATAAAAACTGATTGTCCTTATCTAATAAGGATAGAAAACACAGGTGTAGTATGGTAGAATAAGAATAACTAATCAGAATTTGAAGGGATGCGTTTCAAGTGACAAAGGAAGAACGACAAAAATATAAGGAACTAACAAAAGCGTTGCCTAAAATATTAAAAGATAAAATTAAAAAATATAAGTTTAAGAAAAAAGACTTTATGATTTGGTATAACAAAAAAGAATTATTTTTCGATTTGCTCATTGATGTGAAAGTAAAGTCAGATGATAAGTGTTATTGTACTGCCGTAGAAACAATCAAACCATTGTGGTTAGATGATTTGTTATGGGATTTATTGAAAATGGAAACCAACAAAGAAGCACCTTTAAGTTTGAGAGCTATTGGTGCATTTACAGTTAGTGGATCTGAATTATTTAAAAATGAAACAGAATTAAAAGAATGGACAATCAGTGAATTAGAAGAAATCATAGATAATTATTTAGAACATTTTTATAAAACTGTTCAATCATCTTCAATCTGTGATTTTTACAATAATTTAGAAAATTCTATATACCATGTTGAATTAAGAAAAGCATTATCATTGATTTACGAGCATAAATGTCAAGATGCTTTAGATTATTTGAAAGACAAAGATGAGGGCATTTTTAAAAATGGTAATGTGTCTATAAATAATGCAATCAGAGAATACTGTATAAATCAACTTTCTAATTGCTAACTAAGATGCAAGAAAAGTGTTATTCACAGAATTCTATTACACGAGTATAAATGGATAAATCCCAATTTATCATTTTCTTTCAGTATATCATAATTATAATCTTTCCACAAAACAAAAAATTTTAATTCCTACGGATTTTTCTACAAAGCATATAACCACATATTATTACACTTCATCAAAAAAACTTTCTCACCCTATATTGAAAAATCGTAACTGAATATCCGACATTCTATCCATCAATAGTTTCTCTTTAACAAATATCATCTTAGTACGGTATCCTGTTCCATCGGGATTGACTTTGTCAAGATGATTTTTTGTAGTTTTCTAAAATTGATGATTTATCTGCCGAACAATCTTCCAATACTTCGTGCTTACAAATCTCTTGAAACACTGTATTCAAAGGCTTTTGGGCAGTTTCTGATTGTTTCACATTTACAATAAAAGTGGTTTTTCCTATTCGTGTTGAATAAGAACAATTATGCTCTTTCATATAGCTTGATCCTCCTTTTTTTATTTAGATTGCAGGGTATTTCACTTAGAACACCTACAAAATCATTACATTTCATTTGAACATATCAAGAAGTCATTAAGTCGTGAATATAATCGAAGCGGACTAAAATGATTTTCTATTTAGAGATTTAGACATAAGAAAAGCAGGAAGACCTTTTTACGGCTTTCCTGCTCAGTGATACTACTTTAAGAGTAGCAATTATTTATTTGTTATTAAGTTCTACAAATTGGGATTTGTGGAGAGATTTCCTGAACTTTCCTTATTTTACAGGCTTTTCAGCCCATTAAATAGTGAAATGATATGTATTTTCCCTTATTTTTGCCCTTATGCGGAATCCGCAAGGGAAATAAGGGAAATTTTTAGTTAAGCATTGCTCGCTACTTTATCAAGAAGTCTTGCGGAATCCCGTTTTGCTTTTCTTGTTGAGTGAGCGTAAATATTCATTGTGGTACTGACATCAGAGTGTCCTAACAGTTCCTGTACATCTTTCGGTGTAGCTCCATTGGAAAGCAGATTGCTGGTATAAGTGTGACGCAACTGGTGAAAATGGAAATCTTCAAATCCTTCCAGCTTCTTTGCCACTGATCTGCATACAATGCTGAGTGTACTCGGCAGTTCCAAAGAGCCATCTGGTCGCAGGCAGACAAAGGAGATTTCTTTGTAATCTGTCGGGACTTCCTGTGTTCCGTCAAGATGATAGTATTCATAATATACCCTGTTTTTCACATGCACTTCTTTGTAGTAATTGCGGTGATATAATTCGCCATACTGCATCCGGTTTTTGAGCTGTTCTTTTCTGGCAGCTTTCAGTATTTCAGTCAGCGTATCTCCAAAATCAACAATCCTTACTTTTTTCCGTTTCGTTGGTCCGATAATATTTTTGTGTTTCATGCCGTCGTAGCGGATACTGCGTTTTATGGTCAGGCATTGTTCCTCAAGGTTAATGTCCTGCCATGTAAGACCACAGGTTTCCCCGATACGGAGCCCGGCATAATACGCAATTTGAATCGGAAGAATAGCAGGTGGATTTTTCTTTTCCAGATATTGGATAAGCCGTTCATAATCCTCATGTGAAATCGGCTGTGTACCTTCTTCCACTTCATCATCGGAAAAGAGGTCAACTTCCTCTGCCTGCTTTTTCAGCTTAATATACTGCATCGGATTGAAACTGATTAACTGTTTTGGAAATACTGCAAAACGGAATGACTGCTGTAACACTGCGGAAAAAGAATGGATATAATCTTTGCTGTATCCCTTTTTTACTTTCCCGTCTGGAAACTCACCACCGAATGTAAGCAGATCAAGAAATGCCTGTAAATGTTCGGCAGTAACTGTTTTCAGTTTGCGGTCTGCAATCGGGTGTTTTTTGATACATCGGATTGCACCAAGATAATTTTCCACTGTACCGTTGCTGAGTGTCCCAGTTTTCAGTTCTTCTTCTGCCCACATATCCAGAAGTTCCCCTACGGTAAGATTATCTGCCTTTGCAACAAACTTCTTATCTTCGTAGTCTTCCAGTGCCTTGCGGAGAAGCTTTTCCGTCTCACTTTTACTTTCGGTTCCGGCGTATTCTTTCTGAACCATTTTACCGCTTGCATCTTCTACATAGAAACGATAGTACCATTTTTTTCCTTTTTTTCTAACAGATCCTTTTGCCATAATCGTATGTCTCCTTTCGATATCAGACAATCGGAACTGCTGAAATGCTTCTTGCGTGTAGGCATCTTATGGACAAGTCCATAAGCCAATTCGCCGCTCGTCAAATCTGTAAACAGCTTGACTCGCTTGCGCTCATTGTATCATAACTCCGATTATCTTACTATACCGATTCAGAATCGTCATACATAACTTCGGATAAAAGATTTGCAAGCCTTTGTTCTGCCGCTTCCGGTTTCTTTGAATAGAGCCTTACAACATCTGCCATATCATTAAATGCGTTGACAGTATGTGTGATCTCCCTGAGAAACATAATCTCATTATATTCATCTTTCGATTCAAATCCCATTACTTTGGCAATGTCCGCATCTTTGGTACTGCCTTTGTAATTTTTACAGGCGAACTGAAACGAATCCAGAAACAGTTCATATTGCTTTAACATTAACAGCAGTAAGTCTTTAGAAAAAGCGTCTTCTGTTTTATTGAGGTCAAGAGGAAACTGTTTGAGAATGTCGCCCATCGCATCACGAATCTGCAATTCTTTCTTATCCGTAATATCAGTTTCATATTCATCGGTTTCCCCTTTGAGCCATTCAATCGATACATGAAGTGCTTCCGAAAGACCTTCCAGTACCATCTTTTTGGTATTGTCAATCGAACCATTCTCATAACGCAGGATTGTGGAAGCGGTAACTCCCATCTTCTCTGCGACATAAGGCTGTGTCAGATTTAATTCCAGACGGCGCTGTTTTGCCCTGCTGCCGATCAGCTTGCGTAGTTCTTTATCTTTCATGCTGATGTGCCTCCTTTTTCGGTATGTCATTACTATACCACGCAACAAAATATATTGCAATATGCAATTTTAAGAAAAGCAGCAAAATTTCATAATGCTTGACAAAGCAATATAAACACGCTATACTGACAGCACAAATGAAATTGCATAATGCAATTCGAAAGGAGGTGGTCATATGACGCAAAGAAAGATTGCCTTATCTATTGAGGAAGCTGCTGATTATACGGGAATTGGCAGGAACACCCTGCGAAAGTTGGTAGAGTGGAAGAAACTTCCGGTATTGAAGGTTGGGAGAAAAGTCCTGATCAAAACGGATATGCTGGAACTTTTTATGGAAGCCAACGAGGGCAGGGACTTGAGGGATAAGGGAAATGTGAAAGCAGTCACAAGAAACGGTTCAACTTAAAAAAGCGGTTCCCGAAGAAACCGCCAAAGGTTCTATCAGACCGGAGTCATGATATACCTACACGCAAGCAGATTATACCATGTACTTCGTCTGACAGACAACAGGAAACTTATGTTTGGAAAAAAAGAAAGGACGATGATATTTATGGCAAGATCAACAAAGAGTTATGAGGAGCGTATGCTCCAGTTGGAAAAGAAAGAACAGGAAAGCCTTGAGAAAGCAAAACAGTATGCAGCACAGAAACGGGAACTGAAGAAACGTCAGAAAGATGTGGAAACCAAAAAACGGACACACAGGCTCTGCCAGATTGGCGGTGCAGTGGAATCGGTACTGGGTTCTGCGATTGAGGAAGATGATATCCCAAAGCTGATCGGCTTCTTAAAAAGGCAGGAAGCAAATGGGAAATTCTTCTCAAAGGCAATGCAGAAAGAGCCAGTTGCAAATACGGAGGAAGTGTAATGCCGGAGGGAGTGGAGTTTCCATTCCCTTCATTGCTTTTTTATGAAGGGCGCACTTATGGACAACCAGAGGTCGTCCGTATAAGTTTGCCACAGGTGGCAACCGGTCTGCGCTTACGCTTGCCGGGCTCGTTCCGTCGGCGGGGCTTTCAGCCAGACCTGCTCATGCCGCAGGAGGCACTCTTCGCCAGAGGGGCACATTCCATGCAGGCTGTTATGCACAGGGCACTCTTACGCAGAGGGTGCTCCGGCAGATACCATTTTCTTTTAGGAAAAACGTTACCTGCCGGAAATCAAAGCCGGATACGGCAGAATGGGGGAAACGGAGCATGGCGATTTTTCATTATACAGTAAAGATTGTTGGACGCAGCAAAGGAAAATCCATCATATCGGCGTCTGCTTATCTCAATGGCGATGTGATGAAAAATGAAGAAACAGGCAGGATCAGCTACTATACTTCAAAAAAAGAAGTCGTTTATACCAGCCTGCTGATGTGTGAAAATGCACCACAGGAATGGCAGAATGTACCTGCTGAAAATATCAGACGGTTCCAGAAATCTGTCCGATATAAAAGGGCAGATAACCAAAATGCTGCACTGGAAAAATTCAAACTTACTTTTCAGAAGCAGCGTTTATGGAATGAAGTCTTGAGGATAGAAAAAAGTTCAGATGCACAACTCGGCAGGTCATTTGAGTTCTCACTTCCGAAAGAATGGAGCCGACAGGAACAGATTGATTATACAACTGAATATATTCAAAAGACCTTTGTAGATAAGGGAATGTGTGCGGATTGGAGTATCCACGATAAAGGAGATGGTAATCCCCATGTGCATTTACTGGTGACGATGCGACCATTCAATTCAGACCACTCATGGGGTAACAAAGAAATCAAGGATTGGGAGTTTGTCAGAGATGAAAATGGAAATATTGTGGTGGATGAATCCCATCCGGACTGGTGGCAGGATAAAAAGAACCCTGACCGTCATGGAATCCGAATCCCCGTACTTGATGAAAATGGAGTCCAGAAAGTCGGGACAAGGAACCGCAAACAGTGGAAACGTGTATTAACCGATGCTACCGGGTGGAACAATCCGAAAAATTGTGAGCTATGGCGGAGCGAATGGGCAAACGTCTGTAATGCACATTTGAAAACGGAAAATCACATTGACCATCGTTCTTATGCAAGGCAGGGAAAATTAGAGATACCGACGATCCATGAGGGCGCAGATGCCAGAAAAATTGACGAGAAATTTCAAAACGGACAGACATCCTCTACTTCATGGAAAGTAGAGGAAAACCAGATCATAAAAAGACAAAATGCACTGCTGGATAAAATACAGATTTCTTTTGGAAAAGTATCCAGTGCATTAACACAATGGAAGGAGCGATTGCGTGACATTAGAAGAAAGCCGGGAAGTCATTTCCATGATGGAGACAATGATAAACCAGATCGAGGAACAGCAGAATCTTATGGCAGAGATGGTACAGGAATTGCAGGAACGGGACAGGCAGCTCCTGTCTTTTCAGGAGCAGAACCAGAGTTTAAAAAGCTTAAACAGCGAATTATCCAGGCTGCTAAATCTTTTGCCAGATACAGAAGAACTGCTCTCACAGATCGAGCAACAGAAAACCAGAATCGAACAGTTGGAAAACGAGAATCAGCAATGGCAGGAATTAACGCAGAAGCTGAACAACGAGAACAGCTTATTGCAGAAACAGAACAGCGAATTGCTGACCTTAAACAGCAGATAGAGAAAGCGAGGGAGATCGATGAGCGAATGCAGAAACTTAGAGAACGTCGGGCAGGTGGAAGAACTTCTGCTGATGACCGAACAGATGCAGGACGAACTGGATCAGAAAGACCAGACAATCCAGGAACTAAACAGGCAGCTAAGCGAATCGCTGACCTTGAACGAGAAATTGAACAGCGAAAACAGAGCCGAGAATATCGAAGCATTGCGGACAAGATTAAGGCAAACAGAGGAACGATTGACCAGCGAGACAGACAGCAGGAAAAGAGCCGACGCAGAAGCCGTGGCATGGAAATTTAAGTATGAAAAAGCAGAGCAGGAAAAACTTTATGCACAGACACACCAAAAGACGGTAGAGGTAGCTGTTGAGAAAAAAGTGCCTTATGAGAAATGTGAAAAATGTGACCGTACTGCTTACCGGAAAGCAAAAGAAAAATGCGATAGCCGTAAAAGCCAGTTAGAAAAGAAATATAAAAATATGACGATTGGTTATGAAAGTATCTTGTTTCTACTGGCATGGTACAGCATAACAACAACACTGTTTACTGCGATTCTTTCGCCGGTTTTCCTTAACGACTGTATCGTCTTTTTCGGTGCGTTAGGAAAAGGAATGGGAAGTTTATTTCGGGAGTTTGTGACAGGTGCAGACTCTTTCGGACAGTTAAGCAGTGGAATACCTAACAGTATTCTTTCCGGGATTGTGTACTGGCTGATTGCCGGTACTGTCATGGCAATTTTATTCGTAATAACCGGGTGGCTGATAATCGGGATTGGTTATCAGGTAGGAAAAATCTACCGGAAATATTGTTGGGATATCATCAGTATCGTGGTAGCGATAACGAGTACAGCTGTTGTAATTTACTTTGGAGAATGGATTAAAAACGCTAATCCGATAAATCTTATTGTATTGCTATTACTGTCGCATATTATTTATATTGGAATCAGATGTTATGTGAAAGACTGGATGGAAGAACGAGGATATTATTAAAAGAGGACAGGGAAATTTCATAATCTTCCTGTCCTTAGTAAGGGACTATTGATTGTTTATATAAAGAAAAAGTATATAAATAAATCTTGACAATTAGTACGAACTCGGACTATAATACAAAAGTCCGGATTCGTACTAATTTAAGGAGGAAAAAGATGAGAAAAGATAATAATATGATAATACAGTTGCAACGATATTATGCTTTATGGAAAGAATGTACAGCAATGTATGAGGAATGGTCAAAGGATCAGGGACTGTCTTCAAATGGAGTTTTTGCTTTGTATTCATTTTATGAAAGTAATGGAAGATGCACGCAGAAAATGATAAGTGAAAAATGGAATATACCTAAGCAAACGGTAAATACGATACTAAAAGATTTTCAGAAAAAAGGATACATCAATATGGTATCTGATGATTCAGACAAGAGAAATAAGCTGATATGCCTCACAGAATCAGGAATGGAATATACGAAAGATATCATAGAAAAACTGCACTCAAAAGAAATATATGTAATCGAAAAAATGGGATTAGAGAATATAGAAAGTCTTAATGATAATACAGAGCTGTTTATCAGACTTTTCAAGGAAGGAGATTGTAAGAAAAATGAATCATAAATCATTATTTTTTAAATATGTTATTCCATCTATTATAGCATTTGCATTATCAGGAATATATGCGATAGTGGATGGATATTTTGTAGGCAATACCATAGGAGATGCTGGACTTTCGGCTATTAATATTGCATATCCGATTGTGGCTTTGATTCAGGCTCTTGGAACAGGAATTGGTATGGGAGGAGCTGTTTATTACTCAATTAATGCAGCAGAAAAGAAAGGAAAACGGGCAGAAGAATTTATTGCTACAAGCTGGTGGCTTCTTGTAATAGTAAGTGTTATCAGTACCATAATTATTTACTCCTTTTCGTCTAAAATTTTAGGATTGCTTGGAGCAGATGGAATTATATTAACAAATGCGACAGATTATATCAAAATTATAGCACTTGGAGCAATATTGCAGATTCTTGGAACTGGAATGATGCCATTCATTAGAAATTATGGAAACTCTTTCTGGTCAATGTTTGCGATGGTTGGTGGATTCATAACCAATATTGTTCTGGATTTTATCTTTGTATGGATATATGAAATGGGCATGAAAGGTGCAGCCACAGCTACAATAGCCGGACAGGGTGTGACTGCAGCAATTGCAATCATATACGCATTATATAATAAAAAGTTTTATGTGTATGTATCCTTAAAAAATGTAAAAGAAATGTGTGGCGCTATATTCAGAGTAGGTCTTGCACCATTTGGGCTAGCATTGACTCCTAATATTTCATTGGTGTTTATAAACCGATTCTCCGCTTCTTATGGGGGAGAAAAAGCTATTGCAACTTATGCATGTGTATCCTATATTATCTGTATCATATATCTCATATTGCAGGGCGTAGGTGATGGAAGTCAACCTTTAATGAGCCGTTTTTATGGTGAGAAGGATCAAGAAAGCCTGAGAGGAGTTCAGAGAATGGCATACATTTTTGCAATAATTCTTGCTGTTTGTGGTGGAATTATCATGTATGTAAACAGAGCAAATATTGGAGGGGTTTTCGGAGCTTCTTATGAAGTAAGTATTGAGATTTCTAAAATTGTACCTATATTTTTAGTGTCATTACCATTTGTTGCGATTACCAGAATAGCGACAGCTGGATTTTATGCTACTGAAAAAAGTGGATTGTCATACATTCTTACATTCATTGAACCAGTATTGATGCTGATATTTATGCTTGTTTTACCACCTTTATTTGGTGGACAGATTATGATATGGTGGAGTACGGTATTGGCACGTGTTTTTTCAGCGATTCTGGCATTCATACTAATAAAATATTGCGAAAAGGGAGATTTGCAATATGGAATACAGAAAATTTAACAATCAGATAGTAGCAAGAATAATCTAGGTTTATCTATTGTATTTTTAAGGACAGCCTCATAGCAATAGGGCTGTCCTTTTAAAATTATGAAGCTAATTTTTAATAAATTCTAGTAGATTTTGATTGGAATAATCATAACTCTAATGAATCTTCAGCATCTACCCACATCTGTAAATTCCCATCAAGATATAACCTTGCATATTCTAATGGCTCATCGATTGCAAGCGATGTCAAAGCACAATCAGATCCAGGTGTGGTTCTTAAATTTTTTTCTGCTTCCCAACAATCAATACGGAGTATATAGCCCGTATTAGTATATACATCAATGCTGTTGCACTGTGGATTGTATTCTGCAAATATTGTTCTCATCGTATCCCATCTCCTTATCATTTAATCAATCAGTAGTAGCAAAAATTAAGAAGCATTTCAATCAGTTCACCATGTCACTTTTATTTTGTGTTATACTGTCTTATAGATTTTTCTTGCCCTTGTATTTGCCCTTATCAGAGTGCATAAACACTGATGGGACGATATAACACAAGGGAAATAATAAGGGAAAGCTCACCTGCGACAAATCCAGTGTTTTCAAGGGGTTGCGAAGAATTTAATAATAAAATATAACAGTTATTAAATTTCTTAAAACAGGTGAAATCTCAATCGGGATTTATAAAGGAGAATATTGATGAAACTATTTTTATGTTCGCACTTTTCAAATGTAGGAAGTCTGATAAAGGAAGAAATTGAAAATAAGAAAGTCGCATTTATTCCAACAGCTTCACTGCGTGAAGGCTACACCGGTTATGTCGGCTCGGCTCGAAAATTATTCAAAAAGTTGGGAGCAATCGTAACTGAAATTGATATTTCAACGGAGGCTTATTCAACGATACAGTCTGTTTTTGAAGAAGCAGATGTGATATATTTTACCGGCGGAAATTCTTTCGTCCTTATGGACCAGCTCCGTAAAACGGGAACGGATGAGCTATTGAAGAAGGAATTGGAAAAGGGAAAACTGATGATCGGTGAATCGGCAGGTGCGATTATATGCGCTCCAACTATCCAATATATTGAACAAATGGATGAAAAGCCGGAGGACTACTCACAAGAAGATGATGCAGGGCTTGATTTGATTGATTTCTATGTTCTTCCGCATTATCTTACAGCACCATTTAAGAAAGTTACCGAGAAAATAATAACTGAGTTTTCGGATTTGAATCTATGCCCAATTAACAACAGTCAGGGAATTGTAATTGATGGTGAAGATTCAAAGGTTATTTGCAAAGACTAATTTGAAAATTCAAGTTTGTTAAATTGGAAAACTAGAATTTTTGAGGAGATAGATATAAAATGACCTTCCAATTAGTTTGTATAGAACCAAAAGAATTAACGCAATACAAGGCGGATATGCAGGAAGCATTTCAGAAAGGTTTTGAAGATGCTTTTGGGAAAACAGATGCTGTTATTCTGCCTGAAAAGGACATTGACCAGTCGCTGAATGCGGAGGGTTCTGCTGTCTATAAAGCCGTTGTCGATGGAGAAATGGTGGGCGGTGCTGTTGTTATTATCAATGAGAGTACACAGCATAACCATCTTGACCTGCTTTTTGTAAAGAACGGAGTTCAGAGCAATGGTATCGGTAAGAAGATATGGTTTGAATTGGAACGAATATATCCGAACACGAAAGTATGGGAAACCTGTACGCCGTACTTTGATAAGCGCAACATTCATTTTTATGTGAATGTCTGCGGCTTTCATATTACAGAATTTTTTAATGAAAAACATCCTATGCCGGATACACCGGACGATTTTGTCGGTGATGGCAATGAGGGAATGTTTGCGTTTAAGAAGCAAATGCGTTTATGAAATTCCAGCTTGTCGAACTGAAAAACACTGTAATAACATGTGTAAAACAAAATGTAAAACACCCCACTGAGTAGGTAGGACTAAATACTCCTATGATTTCGATTTTGAAGTCATAGGGGTATTTTTTTGTGCAGAAAAATAAAAAATTTCCTTTTCCACCCTGTATTTTCCCCTCTGAGCCTTTCGTTATATGAGGACAAAAAAATAAAATTCCTTTTTTATTTGTAAAAAGTCCTCTCTACGTTCTGATATATGAGGAACAAATTACATTTGCCTTAAAAGAATCGGGCCTGATTCAAGAACAAACAAAAAACGAAAAGAGAAAGGAGAAATTACATGAACAAAACAATCTTAATGGGAAGACTGACAAAAGATCCGGAGGTGAAATATCTCCAGGATGAAAACAGTACTGCAATGGCAAGATACACGCTGGCAGTAGACAGACGATATCGAAAGGATGGAAAGGCAGAAACAGATTTTGTTTCTTGTGTTACCTTTGGGAAGAATGCTGAGTTTGTAGAAAAATATCTGCAAAAAGGTTTGAAGATTTTAGTAAGCGGACGGATCCAGACAGGAAGTTATGTGAATCAGGATGGGAATAAAGTTTATGCCACTAACGTGATTGTAGAAGAACATTATTTCACAGAAGGGAAGAAACTGTCAGGATCAGAAAAGAAAGAAGATACCGATCCAGATGGATTTATGCATCTTCCAGACGGAGAAGAACTTCCGTTTGAGTAAGAGAAACTCGGATGCTGAAAGCAGAAGGGCGCACTTATATACCTTAAAAGGTATGTACGTACTACGGAAGCAGCATCTTTCTGAAGGGGAATTCCGAAAGTGTTTGCGGATGATCCATCCGAAGAAGGGTTCCCCTTCCGGCAGAAATGCCTATCCCATAACAGAGAAAATAGAAGAGTAGAAAAAGGAGGAAAAGAACGATATGGCGAAGAAGAAAACATTACAGGAATATACCCAGGAAGCACTTTTTGAGATTGAAAAAACAGAAGCGGCATTGAAACAGGCAAAGCTTGAGAAAGAACAGGCAGAACATAGGATCCAGAGATCCTTGAATTATCTGGATACACAGAAAAAGAAAAAACGAAAGGCACGAACCCATCTGTTGATTCAGAAAGGAGCAGTTATAGAAGCAATCTGTAAAGATACCAAATATCTGACAGAGGCAGAATTTTATCAGCTGATGGACGAACTTCTTCATGATCCTGCTTGTAAGTTTTGTGACGTTGTTCATGAAATGGTTCGTGGTCGGGCAGAAATTGCAGAAGCGAAGGAGCGAGAATTCGTAGAAGAGGAAGCACTTTTAAAGGCAATGCAACGAGGCGAACCGCTACAGGGAGATGAGTAAGATGGGATGTTATCACTTTCATCTGAATCAATTATCCAGAGGAAAAGGACAGTCTGCCATTGCCAGTGCTGCCTATCGAGCCGGTGCAAAACTGGAATGTACGTATTACGGGGAAGTAAGTGATTATACGAGAAAAGGCGGTGTGGTGTTGGCGGAAATCCACCTTCCCGAACAGGCTCCGGAGAGATTCAAAGACAGGGAGACCCTTTGGAATGAGGTGGAATGGATCGAAGGAAACAAGAAAGCACAGTTGGCACACAGCTTTGATATTGCTTTGATGAATGAGTTTTCTATGGAAGAAAACATTGAGCTTGCAAGAAGATTTGTGGAGGAACAGTTAGTCGCAAGAGGGATGATCGTAGATCTAGCAATCCATGATCCGAAGAAGACAAAGGATAAAATTCCCAATCCCCATATGCACATCATGGTTCCCATCCGCCCTTTACAGGAAGATGGTACCTGGGGACAAAAGCAAAAAAAGGTTCCAGTACTGACACCGGATGGACAGCCGGTTTTGAATCAGAAAGGACAACCGGTATTTCGGGCGGTACATACAACGGATTGGAGTAGGAAAGAAACCTTGGAAGAATTGAGAAGTGCCTGGGCGAGGATGTGCAATGAACTGTATGAAGAAAAAGGACTTACAGAAAGAGTCGATGCCAGATCTTATGAGGAACGGGGGATTGATAAAATCCCGATGGTGCATGAAGGACCGAATGTACAAGCAATGGAAGCACGAGGAATTTCCACTGCACTGGGAAGTTTAAACAGACTCATACGTGCCTTGAATGATATGAAAGAACGGGCAAAGAATCTTCTTCAATGGTCTTTGTTTCGACAAAGCCAGTTGATGGAACGGATGCTGTTCTTACATCAGCCAACTTTAGCGGATTATCTAAGAAACTATTATGACAAGAGAAATGCAGTCGCAGGATCCTACGCTTATGGAACACAAAAGGCGAAGAATACAAATCTGAAACAATTTGCAGAGACGATCCGCTTTCTGGAAGAGCAGGATGTGAGAACCCCAGAACAGCTGACAGAGAAAATCCAGGAATTAGATACTCAGCTAAAAGAGGTAAGTCAGCGGTTGAATCGACAACTGGCTGCTTTACAAAGGGTCAATGTCAACCTTTATGCAATGAAAGAGTACTTTGAAACAAGACCTGTTTATCTGGAATTAAAGAACAAATATTTTGGCAGGGAAAAATTCAAAGAGGAACATAAGAAGGAACTTAGCGGATATTATCGTTCGGAAAGGATCTTAAAAGAAAACCTGGATCCAAGTGGGAAGATTCCAGAAGGACAATGGAAACGAGAAGTCGCTAGTTTATCAGAAGAGATAGCTGCTTTACGAAAAGAAGACAAACGGATCCATACGATGTTACGAAAGTATGAGGGGATCAAAAATCATGTGGAGGCTTTGATGGCAGAGGAGGACGAAGGAGCTTGTCTTCTAGAAACAAACAAGAGGGAGCAATCCACAGAAACAAAAGAGGTAGTGAGAACCATGAAACCAAAGAAGAAACATCATGTAATGGAGTTATAGGAGGAATTTTAGAAGATGGAAGAATATACAAGAGAACAGATCCAAAGGGCAGATGATACCGATTTATATGTTTTTCTTTCTGGGAGAGGAGAACAGTTCAAACGATGTGGAAAGGAATACCGGTGGTTACGACATGACAGTGTGATGATCAACAAGAATGAATGGTATCGTTTTAGTCAGAATAAAGGCGGTCATGCCATCGATTTTATGAAAGAATTCTACGGTCTTTCTTTTGCAGAGGCAGTTAAAGAATTATTAGGAGAAGAGGGAGCTGGAGAAACCAACAGAAGAACGGCAAAGGAAGATGCAGGCAGACAGAAGGTCTGCCCCATCCCCTTGCCTGGATTGGAACTGCCAGAAAGAAATGAAAGCTGTGAGATTGCAAGGAAGTATCTCATTGAACAGAGAAAACTATCGGAACAACTGGTAGATCAGATGATTGAAAAGGGGGATATTTATGAAAGTAAAAACTACCACAATGTGGTGTTCGTTGGAAGAGATAAAGAACAGAATCCCAGATATGCAGCTATGCGTGGAACTGATGAGAACAGATATCGTGGGGAGGCAAGAGGTTCGGAAAAAGCCTATGGATTTGGCCATATAGGAACGGATGAAAAACTGTTTGTGTTTGAATCTCCCATTGATCTTTTATCTTATATCACCGCAGTTCCGGAAGAATGGGAAAAGCATAGTTATATTTCTCTGGGAGGATTGAGTGAAAAAGCAATGAAACGGATGTATACAGAATATCCTCAGATCCATTCCATCTACTTGTGTCTGGATAATGATGAGCCTGGAAATGAGAGATGCAGGCAGTTTGTTTCTCTTATTCCGGAGGAACTGAGTGTGTACCGATTAGAACCGGTGAAGAAAGACTGGAATGAATGTCTGGTAGCAGAAGTTCCGGTAGAAAATATGGCAAAGCAGATGTGTTGGAAAGATGCCAGGGAAAAACCAGTTCCGGTCATGAAAATGTCGGAGGTTGAGGAAACGGTGGTTCAGTGGTTATGGTATCCGTTCATTCCCTTTGGAAAGGTTACTTTGATCCAGGGAAATCCGGGAAAAGGAAAAACATGGCTTGCAATGGCAATTGCCGCATACTGTACCAACGGAAAGGAACTTCCCAATGCACTACCCATAGAACCCTTTAATGTGTTGTATCAAACAGCAGAGGATGGGATTGCAGATACCATTAAACCCAGATTAGCAAAATGTGGTGCAGATATGACAAGGGTACGATTCATCAATGAAGAAGAAAAACAGCTTTCTATGACGGACGATCGGATTGAAAAAGCCATCCGACAGAATAATGTACGACTCATGATCATGGATCCCATACAGGCTTATCTGGGAGCCAATGTGGATATGAACCGGGCAAATGAGATCCGTCCCTTATTTCGACATCTCAGTACGATTGCAGAGAGAACTGGATGTGCCATTGTTCTCATTGGACATTTGAATAAGTCGTCGGGAAGTCAGAGCGATTACCGTTCCCTGGGATCCATTGATATCGCAGCGGCAGTACGAAGCATCTTATTTGTAGAAAAGGTGGAAAAAGAGAAGGAACAGGATGTCCGAGTGGTATATCAGCAAAAGGATTCTCTTGCTAAAAAAGAAAATCCGATAGCATTTTCTTTAGGAGAAGAAGGATTAACCTGGTTAGGAGAATATGATATATCCATTGAAGATCTGCTGATGGGAAAAGCAGGAACGAAAAAGGAAACGAAACTGGAAAAGGCACAGAAGTTGATCCTGGAGTTATTAACCAAACGAAAAGTAATGTGTTTAGAAGAATTAGAGGCAGAACTACTAGCCTATGGGATTTCTTCCAGAACAGGAAGAGATGTAAGAAAGCAATTGGAAAGTAGATTAAGCTATGACTGGTGTCAGGGAAGAAAAACAGTTGCGTTAATCACAGAATAAAAGATGACATTGGCAAAAAAATACTTTGGCATTGGCAGTCTTTATAGATACCTTTGCCAGCCGCCAATGTCAAAAACAAAGATAATAGAAGGAGGCATACAAATGACAAGTTATGATATACCTTATTGGAAGAAGTATACATTATCCATTGAAGAGGCAGCATCCTATTTTCGTATTGGAGAAGGAAAGCTTCGTAAGTTAGTCAGTGACAATCCAAATGCAGAGTATTTGCTTTGGAATGGGAATCGTGTACAGATAAAACGAACAAGATTTGAAAAATTTATTGATACACTCAGTGCGATATAAAATGAAATTTAAAAGAAGGAGGTGTTCGAATTAGGGGTTACATGATATACTAACAATATCATGTTGCGTCCCCTTGGAGGTAGGATATGATTTCAAAGAGACGTGATGATAAAGGCAGAGTTCTCCAGCAAGGAGAATGGCAGGAACCAAGTGGACGTTACCGCTATAAATATACAGATTCACTTGGTAAGCGTAAAATATTATATAGTTGGAGATTGACAGAAGCAGATAAGATGCCGGAAGGTAAACGGGCAGATCTTTCTCTCAGGGAAAAAGAAAGAAAAGTTCAGTCCTTACAGATGCAAGGGATTACAGGAAGTAACATTACAGTGCTTGAACTTGTGGAACGATATCTTTCCCTGAAAACAGGAGTAAAGCATAATACTTTAGCAAATTACAAATTTGTGGTGAATGTATTGAAAAAGGAAGAATTCGCTTATAAGAAAGTGGATGATGTGAAACTTTCTGACGCAAAGATTTTTCTGATAAAACTACAAAGAGATGGTAGAGGATATAGTTCCATTCATTCCATCAGAGGTGTTTTAAGACCTGCTTTTCAAATGGCTGTGGATGATGACTTGATTCTAAAAAATCCATTTGGATTTGAATTAGGTACAGTACTTGTTAATGACAGTCAGAAAAGACAAGCTGTTTCTCCGGAAGATGAAACTAAATTTCTTGATTTTGTAAAGAATGATCCGCATTATAATCAGTATTATGATGCATTTTATATCTTATTCAAGACAGGTCTTAGAATATCTGAATTTTGTGGACTTACTGTAAAAGACTTGGACTTTAAAGAAGATATTATCAATGTGAATCATCAGTTGCAAAGAACTCGAGAAATGAAGTATATCATCGTATCTACAAAGACAACAAGTGGTACGCGGTTACTTCCAATGGAAGCGGATGTAAAAGAAGCATTTCTTCGAATCTTGAAGAATAGAAGGAAACCAAAACGTGAGCCGATGGTGGATGGATATGGAGGATTTCTGTTTCTGGACAAGAATGGAAGGCCAATGGTTGCACTTCATTGGGAAAAGTACATGCAGCATGCAAGAGAAAAATATAATCGTGAGAATTTGTTGCAATTGCCGCCAGTTACTCCACATATATGCAGGCATACTTATTGTACAAATATGGCCAATTCAGGGATGAACCCAAAGACACTGCAATATCTGATGGGGCATTCAGATGTATCTGTAACACTTAATATTTATACGCATACCGGCTATGATGATGCAAAGAAAGAACTTGCCAGATTAAAAGAAGCAAGGGATGAACTGGAAAAGAAAAAGTTTATAACCCAAAAACATGCACAAACAACTCATGTAAGCCTTATCTCATAAGGAATTTGGGACTTTAAAAATAACCCATTTGTACCACAAATGCCCGAAAAAACATGAGAAAATACAAGAATTTATAAGAAAAAGAACCTTTCAAGTAAAAAATGCACAAAGGCTGAAAAGCCAGTATTTATAAGGCTTTGAGAGGATATGAGGAGATAAAATGGAGAAAATAAAGGTACTATTTATTTGCCACGGCAACATCTGCCGCTCCACAATGGCAGAATACGTTATGAAAGATTTAGTAAAAAAATCAAATTTAACAGAGGAATTTTATATTGATTCTGCTGCCACAAGTCGGGAAGAAATCGGAAATCCGGTTCATCGCGGTACGCGGCAGAAACTAAAAGAAAAAGGAATTTTTTGTGGAGACCACCATGCGCGTCAAGTAACTAAAAAAGAATATGCAGAATACGATTACATTTTAGGTATGGATACATGGAATATGAAAAACATGATGAGAATTTTCGGAAGTGATCCCGATGAAAAAATACATAAATTGCTTGATTTTTCGTCCGCGCCAAGAGACATTGCGGATCCGTGGTATACGGGAAATTTTGATGCCACATATGATGATGTATCCGAAGGGTGTCATACACTTTTAAACCATATTTTGGAGAAAGGACAAGTTGCTCAAAGACAGTAGGTTTAAATAAAAGGATTTGAGTATCGTTTAATAAAATGAAAACAAAAAATATAGATTTAACGCAGGGAAACGAAATGAAGTCAATTGTTTTGTTTTCGCTTCCCCTGATTGCAGGAAACCTGTTTCAGCAACTTTATAATCTGGTTGATACAATCGTTGTCGGAAAATTTGTCGGAGCGGACGCATTGGCAGCGGTTGGTTCTTCCTATATGACAATGACTTTTTTGACTTCTATTATTATCGGACTTTGTATGGGAAGCGGCGTTATCTTCTCATATTTTTACAGTGCAAGAGATTCAAAACAGTTGTCTCAAAGTTTTTTTCAGTCATTTATATTTATTTTTGGTGTGACCGTTGTAATTAACGGGCTTAGTTTTTTGTTTATTGATGAAATTTTGCGGTTGTTGAATATAGAAAAAAGTATTTTTGCCATGACAAAAGATTATCTGTTGATTATTTTTGCGGGTATGTTTTTTGTCTTTCTGTACAATTATTTTGCCGCAGTCTTGAGAAGTATGGGGAATTCCTTTATTCCGCTTATATTTCTCGTGATTTCGTCCGTGGTGAACATTGTGTTGGATTATCTGTTTGTTGTGCCATTTCAGATGGGCGTGCAGGGAGCGGGATATGCCACTGTCATCGCTCAGATTATTTCGGCAGTGGGGATAGCGTGGTATACATTGAAATGTGTTCCTGAAATGAAATTTCAAAAGGAAATGTTTGTCATAAAGAAAAGTTTAATGAAAAAGATAATAGATCAGTCTGTTATGACAAGTATTCAGCAGTCTATTATGAATTTTGGAATCCTGATGGTGCAGGGGCTGGTAAACAGTTTTGGGATTACCGTTATGGCAGGATTTGCAGTTGCGGTCAAGATTGACAGTTTTGCCTATATACCGGTACAGGATTTCGGAAATGGATTTTCTACTTATGTGGCACAAAATCGTGGTGCGGGCAAAACTGAACGGATTCATACGGGAACAAAGGCAGCGGTAAAATTGATTTTAATGACCTGTATCGTTATTTCCACGATTGTTTTTTTATTTGCTTCGCAATTAATGAACTGCTTTGTTTCGGCAGGAGAAACTGAAGTAATCGCAGAGGGAGTGCGTTATCTCCAAATTGTCTGTCCGTTTTATTGTCTGATTGGATTTTTGTTTATGTTTTACGGATTGTACAGAGGAATGGGGAGACCTCAGATGTCTATCGTATTGACGGTTATTTCTCTTGGAACGAGAGTTGCTCTTGCATATATTCTGTCAGATATAAAATGGATAAGTGTTGTTGGCATATGGTGGGCAATTCCGATTGGCTGGTTTTTGGCGGACCTTGTGGGACTTGTGTACTATAGAAGATACAGGGGAAAAGGAAATTTGGAGTGATAATCCTTATAAAAACTTAAGATTATCCTAAAGTATTTTTACAGTTTTTTTGATAGAATACTTTCTGGTAAAATTGTTTTTATTTGTAGAAGGAGAATTATCTATGCGTACAGTAAGAAAAATCATTAAAAATATTTTTATAGTGCTTTTAGTTGCATGTATCGGAATCTGCTCGTATTTAATTTATCAGGGTTATACAATGTATAAAGATGCGGTAAATGAAGTGAGTATTGAAGAGAAAGTTGCAGAAATCAGAAGCAAAAAGCAATATACGTCTGTTGAAGAATTACCGCAGATTTATAAGGACGCCATCATTTCCGTGGAGGATCACAGATTTTATTCCCACCCGGGTATCGACATACTTGCAACCGCAAGAGCGGCAATACATGATATTCAGGCAATGTCTCTTGTGGAGGGAGGGAGCACGATCACTCAGCAGTTAGCAAAAAATCTTTATTTCACTCAGGAGAAAAAGTTTGTCCGCAAAATAGCGGAAGTATTTGTAGCAGTAGAAATGGAAAGAAAATATACGAAGGACGAAATTCTTGAGTTGTATGTAAACTCCATATATTTTGGAAATAACTGTTATTGTGTGAAAGACGCAAGTATGACATATTTTAATAAACTGCCAAAAGATATGACGGACTATGAGAGTACTCTGCTGGCGGGAATTCCAAACGCACCTTCCGCATATTCGTTAAATGTAAATCCCACTTTGGCAAAACAACGTCAGAGACAGGTGATAGAGAAAATGGTTGAATTTGGACATTTAACACAGAAAGAGGCAAATGCTATTATAAAGTAATAAATCTGAGTATATTACATATATTACTATAAACTTATATGTGTGGCATTTGTGATGAAAGAGTCTTTGAAAAAGAAAATGGCGTGTACGACAAATCTTCCAAAAGATGTCATTTTTGGTGTTCCGATTATAACGATGACGGGACAGTTGGAAGTTTGCGTTGAAAATTATAAAGGGATTATGGAGTATACGGATACATTGATACGCATTCGGAGCAAAGTCGGTCAGATACGGGTAACAGGAAGAAATATGCAAATTGAATATTATACGAATGATGAGATGAAAATAACAGGTCAGATTAAATCGGTTGAGTATTCTTAAAGGAGGCAAATGTGTGCTACTTTCTATCATTCGCTATATAAAAGGCTATCTGCGTATAAAAATTATCGGATATTCTCCGGAGCGTTTTTTAAATTTATGCCGCCATCATCATATTTATTTATGGGGGCTGACTCCGCGTATGCATGATTACGAAATGTTTATCAGCATAAGCGGTTTTAGAAAATTAAAACCTATTTTGAAGAAAACGAAGACAAAAGTTGTGATTTTAAATCGATATGGTCTTCCTTTTTTTTTACATAAATATAGAAAAAGAAAAGTGTTTTTTATCGGTGCAGTCGGCTGCATGCTTTCTATCTATCTTTTTTCTATGATTGTATGGAATATTCATATTGAGGGAAACTATTCACAGACAGATGAGGTAATTTTGGAGTTTTTGGAAACGAAAAAAGTGTATCATGGAATGCCGAAGGCAAAAATTAACTGTGAACGTATTGCAAAAGATATACGGAAACAATTTGATGATATAATATGGGTTTCGGTCTCCATACAGGGAAGTCGTCTGATGATTCAGGTAAAAGAAAATACGGATACAGTTCCGCAAAAAGTAAATAAGGAGGAGAAGGTCACTGATCTGGTTGCCTCTGAAAATGGAGAGGTAGTGGAAATCATTGCCCGTTCAGGAGTACCGCTTGTTTCTGTCGGAGACAAAGTAAAAAAGGGAGATGTACTTGTCAGTGGGAGAGTAGAAATTAAAAATGATGCGAAGGAAGTGGTGGAGTATCGTTATCAGCCGGCTGATGCAGACATTCGCCTAAAGGTCTCGCACTCATATCAGTCTGAAACTCCCACAGATTACATGAAAAAGAAATATACGGGAAAAACGAGGAGCCAGATGTTTTTGAAAACGGAACAACATTTTTTTGGTCTCGGATTTATGCACAATAAGTTCAAATATAAGGAGACGTATACAAGCGAGAGCAGGTTAAGGCTTGGAGAACATTTTTATTTTCCGTTATCTTACGGCAAAATGAAAGTGAAAGAATATAAACCGGAGAGGAAAAAAAGAAGTGATAAAGAAATACAGAGGATTTTGAGTGAAGAGTTTCAAAATTTCTGTAAAGATTTGGAAGAAAAAGGGGTAGAAATAATTGAAAAAGATGTTAAAATATACAAAGGGTCAAAAACCGCTAAAGCAAAGGGGGAACTGACTCTGATTAAATCTGAAAAAATGAGAAAAGATACGACTATCCTTCAGATAAAAGAAAAGGAATCAAAAGGAGTTGATTAAATGGGAATACTTGAAAGAGTTATGGAAGTTTCAGCGGAACATGAGAAAAATGTTTTCGGGGAATTTGATAAATTTGCAAAAAAAATTGAGCGTACACTTCATGTGACATTGATTGCAAGAAATGGGGAAGTAAAAATATTGGGGGAATCCTCTTATGTGGAAAAGGCGGAGAATGTTCTTTCCCAGTTGCTTGAATTATCAAGGAGAGGGAATGTGATTCAGGAACAAAATGTGGATTATGCCCTTTCGCTTTCGTTTGAGGACAATACGGACGGACTTTTGCAGATTGATAAAGAGATTATCTGTCACACACTGCAGGGGAAACCGATTAAACCAAAAACATTGGGACAAAAGAAATATGTAGACGCCATCAGAAAGCAGATGATTACATTTGGACTTGGACCGGCAGGAACAGGGAAAACATATCTTGCTATGGCGATGGCAATCACTGCATTTAAAAATAATGAAGTGGGACGCATTATTTTAACCCGTCCTGCCATTGAAGCAGGAGAAAAACTGGGATTTTTGCCGGGAGATTTACAGAGTAAGATTGATCCGTATTTAAGACCTCTGTATGATGCGTTATACCAGATTATGGGAGCGGAGTCTTTTATTAAAAATTCGGAAAAAGGACTGATAGAGGTAGCACCGCTGGCATATATGAGAGGACGTACTCTTGACAATGCGTTTATCATTTTAGATGAGGCGCAAAATACGACGCCTGCTCAGATGAAAATGTTTTTGACACGAATTGGTTTTGGCTCAAAGGTTGTTGTCACAGGTGACTCTACACAAAAAGATTTACCGTCAGGAACAACCTCCGGGCTTGACATTGCAAAGAAAGTATTGAAAAACATAGAAGATATTTCTATTTGCAACCTGACAAGTAAAGACGTTGTGAGACACCCGCTTGTACAAAAGATTGTAAAAGCATATGAGGAATTTGAAAAGAAAAATACATCTACACATGAAAAAAGGAGAAGATAATGACAATATATTTTGAAGAGGAAGGCGAACTGAAACTGGATTTAGAGTGTGAAACACTTGCAGAGACAGTTGTTGAGGGCGTGTTGGATTATGAAAAATGTCCTTATGAGGCGGAAGTGAATTTACTTTTAACGATGAATAAGGAAATTCAGGAGATGAATGCTGAGTTCAGGCATATAGACAGGGCTACAGACGTATTGTCTTTCCCGATGATTGATTATGAAAAAGCAGGCGAGTTCGCTTTTTTGGAGGAAGATGACAGTTATTTTAATTGTGATACAGGAGAATTGATGCTTGGTGATATTGTGATTTCTAAAGAAAAGGTAATCGCACAGGCAGAGGAATACGGGCATACAATAAAAAGAGAATATGCTTTTCTAATCGCGCACAGTATGTTACACTTACTTGGTTATGACCACATGGAAGAACAGGAACGTTTGGAAATGGAAAGAAAACAAAAGGAAATTTTGGAACAGTTAGGGATAACAAGATAACTTAGGTGAGGTATAATACATGGAAACAAAAGGAAAAAAACACGAGGGAGCATTTCTCGTTCAGGGTATGATTTTGGCTTCGGCCGGAATTATTACGAAAATTATAGGGGTTATTTACCGTATTCCCCTCATTAACATTATGGGGGATCAGGGGCAAGGATATTATGGTATTGCCTTTGAGATTTATTCGCTGGCGCTTCTTTTGACTTCATACAGCCTTCCCCTTGCCGTTTCAAAACTGGTATCGGCCAGGGTGTCAAAAGGCGAGAGAAGAAATGCGTTTAAGGTGTTTAAATCGGCATTAATTTTTGGACTGGTGTCCGGTTCGTTAATCGGTCTGATTGTCTTTTTTGGAGCAGATTTTATTGCAACAAAAATTATGGCGATGGGTCCAAGCCAATATGCATTAAGGGTACTTGCACCTTGTCTTCTCGTTGTGGCAATTATGGGAGTTGTACGCGGATATTTTCAGGGGCTGGGTACAATGATTCCCACTGCAGTGTCACAGATTTTAGAGCAGATTGTCAATGCGATTGTCAGTGTTGTCGGAGCCAGTTATTTATTCGAGTTTGGGAAAAAAGCGGCTGAAGCAAAAGGCAAAGAATATTTAGGACCGGCTTATGCGGCAGCAGGAGGTACTCTTGGAACCTTTGTGGGAGCGGTCTCAGGACTTTTATTTTTACTTTTTGTTCTGTTTATCTATAGAAAGATTATTAGAAAACAGTTAAGACGTGACCATACAACTTATCAGGAAGAATATGGAACAATTTTTCCTATTTTATTGATGACAATTATTCCTGTCATTTTAAGTACTGCCGTATATCAGAGTACAAAGATTTTAGATGCGGGTATTTTCAGTAATATAATGTCGATACAGGGAATGTCGAAAGAAAAATACGAAACACTCTGGGGAATGTATACGGGGAAATTTAATACACTTGTAAATGTACCGCTTGCCATAGCGAATGCTATTGGTGCATCTGTTATTCCGAGTCTGACTGCAGCGATGACATCGGGTGACCGCAGACTGGTACATAGTAAAATTCAGTTGGCGACACGGTTTTCCATGTTGATTTCCATTCCGAGCACGATTGGATATATGGTTCTTGCAAAACCGATTATGAATTTATTGTTCAATGGTGATAATTCCACACCTGCTCTTTTGTTGATAACGGGTGCGATAACCATTGCATTTTATTCGCTGTCTACAATTACAAACGCTATGTTACAGGGAATTGACCGTATGACTACACCGATTAAAAATGCAGCAATTTCTCTTGTGATTCATCTGGTTTCACTGTTCATTATGCTTGTTGTGTTAAAGATGAATATTTTTGCGGTTATCGGAAGTACAATTGTATTCTCGCTCAGTATGTGCATATTGAACGGGCGTGCATTGAGAAAGGAAATCGGATACCATCAGGAATACTATAAAACATTTATTCTTCCGCTTATTGCGTCAATCATTATGGGTGTGATTGCATTTGTCATTCAGGTAGCATTTGCAAATATTATGCCGGAAAAAGTGGCGACAATCATTTCTGTTCTTGTAGCGGTTCTCGTATATTCTTTGGCGTTGCTGCTGCTTGGAGGACTTACGGAAAGTGAAATCCTTGCCATGCCGAAAGGAAGAAAAGTAGTTAATGTATTGAAAAAATTTCATTTATTGAGAGAAGAGGAAGAATAGATGAAACCGATAAAAAAAGTTGCCGTACTCCATGATATATGTGGAGTGGGAAAAGCGGGAGCGATGAATATGATTCCTATTTTGAGTGTGATGGGAATGGAAGTTTGTCTGGTTCCTACAATGCTTTTGTCTACGCATACAGGAGGATATGGGAAGCCGGTTATATGTCCGGTTTCTCCCGATTATCTGAGCGACTGCGCAAAGCATTACAAAAAAGAAAAAATTGAGTTTGATTTTATTTTTGTCGGTTATTTGGGAAACTGCGATATGGTTGACGGGGTGCTGGACTTTATCCGGCATTTTCCGAAAGCAAAAGTGGTTACGGATACGATTATGGGAGATAATGGTGAGTTTTACGGTAATTTTGATTCTTCCTATTTACAGGCGGTGAAAAAACTGTTAGCGTTTTCAGATTTAATCCTCCCAAATTATACGGAAGCATGTTTTCTTGCGGGAATGGAATACAGGAAAAATCCAAGTCAGACTTATCAAAATGAACTGTGCGAAAGACTGATGAAACTTGGCGCAAAGGATATGGTGATTACAAGTGTGACGGCAGCAGAAGGGACAGGCATTCTTTATTGTGAAAAAGGGAAAAAAGATTGTCTTTATCTCGACTGTGAGCCGCACAATATACATGGAACGGGAGATGTATTTGACGGAGTGATTTTAGGAAACTGTATGAGAGGACTTCCTTTAAAAGAAAATATTGTAAAAGCGCATCAGTTTGTAAAAACATGTATTGCGGAAACGTATCGTTATGACTACAATAAACGCGAAGGCGTTCTTTTAGAAAAAATGCTTCCCATGCTTGTATAGATTAGGGATAACAGGCGAATACTGTAAATAAAAAAGGGGTTGTCCTATGAAAAAGAAATACAGTATTCGTTTTCTCGTTGCAACAGTAACATGTCTGATAGCATTGACGGTTGCATATCAGATGAGTTATCATCATGCGAAAATGGAACTTGAAAAAGAAACCGAGGCAGAAGAAAATAATCCGTCTGTGGCAACGGAGGGCGAAGCGTTTCAATCTGATATTTATTATTTGCAGGAATTAAATGGGTTTATTGCTGTATATCAGAGTGACAAAAAAACAGTGTTTGAATATACGGATATCCGTATGGAGGAACTTCCAAGCGACTTGGCGAATGAAATTAAGAAAGGGAAAAAACTTCCGGGACTTGAGGAAGTATACGGATTTTTAGAAAATTATTCCAGTTGATAAAAGAAGAGAAAGGACAAAAGAGATGTTAGAAGAAAAAATTCAGAGAATCAATGAATTATATAGAAAATCAAAAGCAGAAGGGCTGACGGCGGAAGAATTTCAGGAACAGAAAGTATTAAGGGCAGAATATATAGATGCATTTAAGAGAAATCTTCGTGGGCAGTTAAATAACATTTCCATTCAGGAAAAGGACGGAACAATTACAAATTTAGGAGAAAAATTTGGAAATAAAAAAGCAAATTAGAAGACGGATATTAAAAAGAAGAGAGTCACTTTCTAAAGATGAATGGAGAAGAAAAAGTGATAAAGTGATAGAAGAACTTATTGCACAGCCAATTTATAAAGAAAGTAACACAATCTATAGCTATGTGTCCTATCGCAACGAGCCGGACACATGGCGTTTTATTATATATAGCCTGAAGGCCGGAAAGAAAGTGGCTGTCCCTAAAGTCATCGGAAACGAAATGAAATTTTATTATATTCGCGGAATAGAGGAATTGGCGGAAGGGTACAAAGGAATTTTTGAACCGCCGGAAACAAATGAGGAGGCAACGGAAGACAATGCTTTGCTGATAATGCCGTTGGTTGCTTTTGACAGAGAAAAACACCGCTTGGGATATGGAGGCGGTTTTTATGACAGATACTTACAGAAATATCCGAACCACTTTAAAATAGGAATCGGATTTTCTTTTCAGGAAGCAGAAAGCATACCCGCAGAAAAATATGATGTTAGTCCGGATAGTATATGGACGGATAAAGGAGAAATAATATGATGAACTTGCCGAAAGATGCAATACTTTTATTGAGTGTTGTCAATACAAAATTAAGAGATTATTATAAAAGTTTAGATGATTTGTGTGAGGATATGAACGCAGAGAAAAAAGACATTATACATAAACTTGAGGGCATAGGGTATGAATATGATGGAATAAAAAACCAGTTTGTATAGAGCAGATTGTATTCTTGCAAAAGGGTGCGCTATATCGTATAATTGTAAAGTCATATATCACTTTTGATAAAAGAAAGGAAAACATATGTTAAAAGATTTAGATAAAGTAATTGGAGAAATCGATTTGAATAAAGAAGCACCTGTCAATGAACCGGACAGACAGTATTATTATATGGCGAAAGCAAAAAAATATGTCGCTGAACAGGCAGAAAACTTAGGGCGTTCCCTTACTTTCTGTGTAACAACATTCGGTTGTCAGATGAATGCAAGAGATTCTGAAAAATTGGTCGGTATTCTGGAACAGATAGGATATGTGGAAGAAACTGATGAAGAAAAGGCAGATTTTATTATTTATAATACATGTACAGTTCGCGAAAATGCCAATATGCGTGTCTACGGACGTCTTGGACAGTTAAAGAGAGTGAAAAAAGAAAATCCACATATGATGATTGGACTTTGTGGCTGTATGATGCAGGAACCGGAAGTGGTGGAGAAATTAAAGAAGAGTTATCGCTTTGTTGATTTGATTTTTGGAACACACAATATTTATAAATTTGCCGAATTAATCGTAACTCGTTTTGAGTCGGAACGTATGGTAATTGATATTTGGAAAGACACGGACAAAATCGTGGAAGATTTACCTAGCGAGCGTAAATTCTCCTTTAAATCCGGCGTTAATATTATGTTTGGCTGTAACAATTTTTGCAGTTACTGCATTGTTCCATATGTGCGTGGACGTGAGAGAAGCCGTAATCCAAAAGATATCGTAAGAGAAATTGAGCGTTTAGTTGCAGACGGTGTTGTGGAAGTTATGCTTCTCGGGCAGAATGTAAACTCCTATGGGAAAAATTTGGAGACACCGATGACGTTTGCACAGTTATTACAGGAAGTGGAGAAAATTGACGGACTGAAGAGAATCCGTTTTATGACATCACACCCGAAAGATTTGTCCGACGATTTAATTGAAGTGATGAAAAACTCCAAAAAGATTTGTAAACATTTACATTTACCTGTACAGTCAGGAAGTTCACGGATTTTACAGAAGATGAACCGCCGTTACACAAAAGAACAATATTTGGAATTAGTCAGAAAAATCAAAACCGCCATTCCGGATATTTCTCTGACAACAGATATTATTGTCGGCTTCCCTGGAGAGACGGAAGAAGATTTCCTTGAGACAATGGACGTTGTGAAACAGGTTCGCTACGACAGTGCGTTTACATTTATCTACTCAAAACGTACAGGTACACCTGCTGCCACAATGGAAAATCAGATTGCTGACGATGTTGTAAAGGATCGTTTTGACCGTCTTCTAAAAGAAGTACAGGGAATTTCTACAGAGGTGTGCGGTGTACATACGGGAACAACGCAGGAAGTCTTAGTCGAATCGCTAAATGACCATGACGATTCTCTTGTGACAGGCAGACTAAGCAATAATATTTTGGTGCATTTTCCGGGAGATGAAGACCTTATCGGAAAAATTGTTGATGTAAAATTAGAAGAATGTAAAGGGTTTTATTATATCGGTACGAGAGTGGAATAAGAAATAACTACCACCCATATTTTAAGAAGATACGTCCAAACTATTTACTAAGAACAATAAAGTAAATAGAAAGGGCGTTTTTTCTTTGAAAAGGTTAAGTGAATATCTATTTATATGGGCGTTGGGTGGAACGCTCTACTATACTTTTGAAATGTTTTTTCGGGGATTTTCTCACTGGACAATGTTTGTTCTCGGAGGAATCTGTGCAGTTTTCTGCGTATGGCAGGGACTTGTGCTAAAATGGAGGGAACCTTTATGGATACAAATTATAAGATGTACAATTTTCGTTATTGCCGGAGAATTTATTACCGGAATTGTTGTAAATAAGTGGCTTCGTTGGCAGGTTTGGGATTATACGGACCAGCCTTTTCAGTTATTTGGACAAATCTGCGCGCCTTTTGCCATAATTTTTTCGGGGCTATGTGCATTGGGAATAATTGGCGGAGGGTATTTTGTGCATTGGATTTATGGGGAGGAGAAACCGGATTTTCATGTGCTGTAAATAAAAAGGGAAATTTGATAAAAGCATATAATAATACCTATATTTTTTACATTGAAAAGCACTTTGAAATTTGTTATGATTGATAAGATATGAACATAATGGAAAAATGACAAAAGAAATCACTGTAAAAATAAGGAGGAAATGGGAAAATGTCTGAGTTGACTCCAATGATGCAACAGTATGTTGAAATGAAAAAACAGTATCAGGACTGTATTTTATTTTATAGATTAGGAGATTTTTATGAGATGTTCTTTGACGATGCGGTGACGGCGTCGCAGGAACTGGAATTGACATTAACAGGGAAAAACTGTGGTATGGAAGAGAGGGCGCCAATGTGTGGTGTTCCTTATCACGCTGTGGAAGGTTATCTGACAAGGCTTGTATCAAAAGGATATAAAGTGGCTATTTGTGAACAGGTGGAAGATCCGAAAGTTGCAAAAGGAATCGTAAAGCGTGAGGTCGTCCGAATTGTTACCCCGGGAACAAACTTAAATACACAGTCTTTAGATGAATCCAGAAATAATTATATTATGTGTATTGTATATATTGCAGACAGATACGGATTGTCGGTTGCGGATATTTCTACCGGAGATTATTTTGTGACAGAATTGGATACGGGAAGAAAACTGTTAGATGAGATTGCTAAGTTTGCACCATCGGAAATTATATGTAACGAGCCATTTTATATGAGCGGGCTTGATATAGATGATTTGAAAAATCGTCTTGGAATTGCAATTTATTCTTTGGACGCATGGTATTTTGATGATGCCATGTGTACGAAAATATTAAAAGAACATTTTAAAGTAAGTTCTCTTGAGGGATTAGGACTTGGAGATTATAACTGCGGCGTAATAGGTGCAGGAGCGCTTCTTAAATATCTTTATGAGACACAAAAAACGACACTCTCACATCTTACGGGGATTATCAGTTATACAACAGGAAAATACATGCTGCTTGACAGTTCCACAAGGAGAAATTTGGAGTTATGTGAAACGCTTCGGGAAAAGCAGAAGAGAGGTTCTCTTTTATGGGTTTTAGATAAAACAAAGACAGCCATGGGTGCGAGAACATTGAGAAGTTATGTGGAGCAGCCTTTAATTAATAAGGAAGATATTCTGGCAAGACTTGATGCGGTGGGAGAGTTAAAAGATAATGCCATCGCAAGAGAAGAAATCAGAGAATATTTAACTCCTGTCTATGACTTGGAGAGATTAATCAGCAAGATTACATATCAGTCGGCAAATCCGAGAGATTTGACTGCGTTTCAAAGTTCTCTTGCCATGCTGCCGCACATTAAATATATTTTATCTGATATGACATCACCATTATTGATGAGCCTGTACAGAAAATTGGATACGTTGGAAGACTTGTGTGAACTTGTACAAAGTGCAATTAAAGAAGAACCTCCTCTTGCCATGAAAGAGGGAGGTATTATTAAGGACGGATATGATGCGGAAGTAGACAAACTTCGCAATGCAAAAACGGAAGGAAAAACATGGCTTGCAGAGTTAGAAGCGGAAGAGAGGGAAAAAACAGGAATTAAAAATCTGAAAATCAAATATAACAAGGTATTTGGTTATTATTTGGAAGTGACAAATTCATATAAGGAACTTGTACCGGATTACTATACAAGAAAGCAGACGCTTGCAAATGCGGAAAGATATATCATTCCACGACTGAAAGAATTAGAGGACACGATTTTAGGTGCAGAAGACAAACTGTATGCGTTGGAATATGAAATTTACTGTAAAATCCGTGATAAAATAGCAGATGAGGTAGTACGCATACAAAAGACAGCGAAAGCAATTGCGAAGATAGACGTGTTTGCATCACTGGCTCTTGTGGCAGAGCGAAATAACTATGTTCGCCCTAAAATCAATGAAAAGGGTGTTATTGACATTAAAAACGGCCGTCACCCCGTTGTAGAAAAAATGATTCCAAACGATATGTTTATTGCTAATGATACATTACTTGATGATAAGAAAAACAGAGTTTCCATTATCACGGGACCAAACATGGCAGGTAAATCAACGTACATGAGACAGACAGCTCTTATCGTTCTTATGGCACAGATAGGAACATTTGTACCTGCTGAGAGTGCAAATGTTGGAATTGTTGACCGTATTTTCACAAGAGTAGGTGCATCAGACGACCTGGCATCGGGACAGAGTACGTTTATGGTTGAAATGACGGAGGTTGCCAATATTTTGAGAAATGCCACAAACAGAAGTTTGCTTATTTTAGATGAAATCGGCCGTGGAACAAGTACGTTTGACGGATTGAGTATTGCGTGGGCAGTTGTTGAACATATAAGTAATGCAAAACTTCTCGGAGCAAAAACACTGTTTGCAACACATTACCATGAACTGACGGAACTGGAAGGAAAGATTGACAGTGTAAACAACTACTGTATCGCCGTAAAAGAAAAGGGCGATGACATTGTCTTTCTCAGAAAGATTGTAAAAGGCGGAGCAGATAAAAGTTACGGAATTCAGGTTGCAAAACTGGCAGGAGTTCCGGAGTCTGTCATCTTAAGAGCGAAGGAAATCGTCAGTGAATTAAGTGAAGCGGACATTACAACACGGGTGAAAGATATCAAAATTCAGGGGCAGGAATCGAAAGCAAGAACAAAACAAAAGAAGTACGATGAAGTAGATTTGGCTCAGATGTCATTGTTTGATACGGTTAAAGATGACGACGTGTTAAAGGAACTGGAAGAACTGGACGTAAGTCGTATGACACCTATGGACGCACTAAATACGATTTATCGTTTGCAGAATAAACTGAAAAACAGATGGTAAAAGAAAAGGGGAAGATATATGCCGAATATTCAAGTCTTGGACCAGATTACAATTGATAAAATAGCAGCAGGAGAAGTGATTGAGCGCCCGGCTTCCATTGTAAAAGAATTGGTGGAGAATGCGATTGATGCAAATGCAACCGCTGTAACGGTAGAAATCAAAGAGGGCGGAATATCTTTTATCAGAATAACGGATAATGGCTGCGGAATTCCGAAAGAGGAAGTTTCACTTGCCTTTCTTCGTCATTCCACAAGTAAGATACGTTCAGAAAAAGATTTGGCAACAGTTTCTTCTCTAGGGTTTAGAGGCGAGGCGCTTTCCAGCATTTCAGCGATAGCGCAGGTGGAAGTAATCACAAAAACAAAAGAAAATGATTTTGGAGTAAAATATACAATAGAAGGCGGTGTGGAGAAAAGTCTTGAGGAAGTGGGTGCGCCTGACGGCACTACATTTCTCGTACATCAGATTTTCTATAATACGCCTGCCCGACGCAAATTTTTGAAGACGCCGATGACAGAGGCAAGCCATGTAAATGAGTTGATGGTACGTCTTGCTTTATCACACCCGGAAGTTTCGATTCAGTTTATTAACAATGGACAGAGTAAATTGCATACGGCAGGAAACGGTAAAGTAAAAGATGTAATTTACCATGTTTTTGGCAGGGAAATTGCAAATAATCTGTTGGAAGTGAACCGTGATGAAGGCAAAATGCGAGTGAGCGGTTATATTGGAAAACCGCTTATTTCCAGAGGAAACCGCAATTACGAGAATTACTATATCAATGGCAGATATGTAAAAAGCAACATTATTGCGAAAGCGATTGAAGATGCATATAAAGATTTTACCATGCAGCATAAATATCCGTTTACCGTACTTCATTTCTGGCTGGACGGAAATGATATTGATGTAAACGTACACCCGACAAAAATGGAACTTCGTTTTAGCCACCGGCAGGAAGTATATGATTTCGTTTATCGCGCAGTGAAGGAAACTCTTATAGAACCGGAACTGATTCCGAGGGTGGAAATTTCAAAGCCGGCAGAAGAAAAGAACGTACCTGAAAAAAAGGTTCCGGAGGTGCATGATGAAGCATATTTTATGAAAAAGATGAGGGAACGTGTACAGTCTTATCATCGTCAGGCATCACAGGCTGAAGTGAAAGATACAACGGAATTACATCGGGGGAATCTGCAAATTGACAGAATTAAAGAGGCGGTTACTTACAATAAAAATCGGGAACGGGAAGAACGGTCTGCACAGCCCGTAATGCAACCGGCACAACCCGATATGTCGCAGGAAATGAAGGCAGAGCAGTTAAACTTTTTTGAAGAAAAATTGCTTACAAAAAAAGCCGTTCAGGAGTATAAACTGATTGGACAGGTATTTGATACATATTGGCTTGTGGAATTTCAGGAGCAGTTATATATTATAGACCAGCATGCGGCACATGAGAGAGTGTTGTATGAAAAAACATTGCATGGCATGAAGGACAGAACATTTACTTCCCAGTATTTGAGTCCGCCGATTATTTTAAACCTATCCATGCAGGAGGCGCGGTTATTGACGGAGCATATGGATTTGTTTTCCAAAATTGGATTTGAGATAGAAAATTTTGGAGGCGATTCATTTGCGGTGAGAGCGGTACCGGATAATTTGTTTAGTATTGCAAAGAAGGAATTATTAATGGAAATGTTGGATAACCTTTCAGATGATATTACTTCAGCGGAAGCGCCGGATCTGATTGGAGAGAAAATTGCGTCCATGTCATGTAAAGCGGCGGTAAAGGGAAATGCGAAATTATCTTCTGCGGAAGTAAATGCGTTAATAGGAGAACTTTTGGAGTTGGAGAATCCGTATCATTGTCCTCACGGAAGACCGACGATTATTGCAATGACAAAAAGAGAATTAGAGAAAAAGTTTAAAAGGATTGTTTAGAATGAGTAAAAAGCCATTAATTATATTAACAGGACCTACTGCTGTCGGAAAAACAAAAGCATCTATAAATTTAGCAAAAGCACTTGGAGGGGAAATTATCTCTGCGGATTCCATGCAGGTTTACAGGCATATGGATATCGGTTCGGCAAAAATTACCAAGGAGGAAATGCAGGGGGTAAAGCATTATTTAATTGATGTGCTGGAGCCGGACGAGGAATTCCATGTGGTAAAATTTCAGCAGTTGGCGAAAGCGGCGATGGAGGAAATCTATGCGAAAGGGAAAATCCCTATTGTTGTAGGTGGAACGGGATTTTATATTCAGGCGCTTTTGTATGATATTGATTTTACGGAAAACAATGAAGATACGTCGTACAGACGGGAGTTGGAAGAGATTTCCCGTACAAAAGGAGCAGAGTATCTCCACGAGATGCTTAAGGCGGTTGACGAGAAATCGGCTCAATCCATTCATGCAAATAACGTGAAACGTGTGATAAGAGCGCTGGAATTTTTTAGACAGACAGGGCAGAAGATTTCTGAGCATAACGAAAAAGAGAGGGAGAAAGAATCTCCGTATCAATTTTGTTATTTTGTCTTAAACGATGTCAGGGGACATTTATATAAACGGATTGAATTGCGTATAGATGAAATGATTAAAGAGGGGCTTGTGTCTGAGGTGGAAGCGCTAAAAGAAAAGGGATATACAAGGGAAATGACTTCCATGCAGGGACTTGGCTATAAAGAAATTTTAGATTATCTAAACGGTGTCACTTCTCTCGAGGAAGCCGTTTACATTTTGAAAAGAGACACAAGACATTTTGCAAAACGTCAGATTACGTGGTTTAAACGTGAAAAGGACGTTATCTGGGTAAATAAAGATGAATTTGATTACGACGAGGAGAAAATCTTAGCATTTCTTCTTGAGAAGATAAAAGAAAGGATTATATTTCCATGTTAGAAACAAAAACACAGTATGAACAATTAGGAATTTCAGAAGAGGTATATGCTTTTGGAAAGAAGATAGAAGAAAAACTGACGGAACGTTTTCAGAAGGTAGATGAGGTTGCAGAATTTAATCAATTGAAAGTGATTAAAGCAATGCAGGACAGGAGAGTGAGCGAGGCGTGTTTTAACTATGCCAGCGGATACGGGTATAATGACTTGGGACGTGATACACTGGAAGAGGTATATGCAAGTGTATTTCATACAGAGTCGGCTTTAGTAAGACCTCAGATTACATGTGGAACACATGCTCTTGCCCTTGCGCTCAGCGCAAATTTAAGACCGGGAGATGAACTTTTATCTCCCGCAGGGAAACCGTATGACACACTGGAGGAAGTAATCGGAATTCGTGAATCGAAAGGTTCTCTTGCTGAGTATGGAATTTCTTACCGACAGGTGGATCTGCTGGAAAACGGAACATTTGACTACGAAAGCATTGAAAAAGCGATAAATGAAAAAACAAAACTGGTTACAATTCAGCGCTCAAAAGGGTACCAGACAAGACCGAGTTTCTCTGTTTCACAGATTGGCGAACTGATTGCTTTTGTAAAAAAAATTAAACCGGACGTAATCTGCATGGTGGATAACTGTTACGGTGAGTTTGTAGAAACGATTGAGCCAAGTGACGTGGGCGCGGATATGGTTGTAGGTTCTCTTATTAAAAATCCGGGCGGCGGTCTTGCACCAATCGGGGGATATATAGCAGGGAAAAATGAATGTATTGAGAACTGTGCTTATCGTCTTACTTCTCCGGGCTTAGGAAAAGAGGTGGGAGCATCTCTTGGAGTTATGCAGTCTTTTTATCAGGGATTGTTTTTGGCACCTACAGTAGTAAGCGGTGCGCTAAAAGGCGCGATATTTGCCGCAAATATTTATGAAGAGTTAGGATTTCCGGTGATTCCAAATGGAAGTGAAAGTCGTCACGATATTATTCAGGCAGTTGAATTTGGAACGCCTGATGGAGTAATTGCTTTCTGTAAAGGAATTCAGGCGGCAGCACCTGTGGATAGTTATGTTTCACCGGAACCGTGGGCAATGCCGGGGTATGACAGTGATGTCATTATGGCAGCAGGTGCGTTTGTACAGGGTTCTTCCATTGAGTTAAGTGCAGACGGACCGATTAAACCACCGTATGCCGTATACTTCCAGGGTGGTCTTACATGGACACATGCGAAACTGGGAATTTTGATGAGTTTGGAAAAATTAGTGCAGGGCGGCCTTGTAAAACTGCCTTAGTGAAAGGATAGTATGAAAAAAAGTAAGAAGATTGTCGTTATCGGCGGTGGAGCGTCCGGTTTGGTGGCTGCTATTACTGCTGCAAGAAACGGTGCGGACGTTATTGTTTTGGAACACAAAGAAAAAGTTGGGAAGAAAATATTGGCCACCGGAAATGGCAGATGCAATTTTACAAATGAATATATGGAAATAAGTTGTTTCCGCGGGGAAGACGTGGAACGCATTGATGCCGTATTAAAAAAGTTCGGTACAAAAGAAACGCTGCATTTTTTTGATGAGTTAGGTGTCTTTCCAAAGAGTCGAAACGGATATTATTATCCGAAATCCAATCAGGCAGCAGCCATTTTAGATGTACTTAACATGGAATTAAAGAGGCAGCAGGTGGAGATTGTCTGCAACAGTCATGTAACGAAGATAGAAAAGACAAAACAGTTTAAAGTACTTTCTTCCACGGGAACATATATGGCAGATGCCGTTATTCTCGCAGCGGGAGGAAAGGCATCTGCAGTTCTTGGTTCTGACGGAAGCGGGTACAGCCTTGCAAAAATGTTTGGGCATACAATTTCTCCGGTAGTGCCGGCGCTTGTGCAACTGCGTGGGAACGGAACGTTTTTTAAACAGATTTCAGGAGTGCGTGCAGACGCGAAAATATCGCTTTATGTTGATGGTGAATTATTAGGAGAAGATACGGGGGAAGTGCAGTTTACTGATTACGGACTGTCGGGAATTCCGGTTTTTCAGATTAGCCGTTTTGCTGCTCTTGCCCTTTATCAAAAGAAAACGCCGAAGGTGAGAGTAGACTTTTTCCCTGAATTTATGGGAGAAGAACTAACTTTATTTTTTGAAAAGAGAATACGCCAAAATGGAGAAAAAAAGGCGGGAGAATTTCTTGTGGGACTGCTCAACAAGAAACTGGTGCCGATTTTACTTCGGGCATCAGGAGTACGGGAGAGAACGCTTATCTCCGAGGTGGAGAAGGAACGGTTGGAGCGCTTAATTGATAAATGTAAAGGATTTGAGATAGAAATCACAGAAACGAACTCTTTTGAGCAGGCGCAGGTTTGTGCGGGAGGAGTTCGCTTAAATGAGATAGATATAGAGACGATGGAATCTTTATATGAGAAAGGACTTTACCTTGCCGGAGAAATTTTAGATGCGGACGGTATTTGCGGCGGTTACAATTTGCAGTGGGCATGGGCAACCGGATATTTGGCAGGCAAGAATGCGTTGAAAGGGAAAAAATATGATTAGAATTCATCAGATTAAATTACCGATTACACATACGCAGGAAGATTTGAAAAAGAAGATTGGGAAAATACTGCGTATATCTGTTTCAGAAATAAGAGAAGTGAAAATTGTCAAGCAGTCTACCGATGCGCGAAAAAAGCCGCAGATTTTTTACACATATACGGTAGATACGACGATTACAGGAGAAAAGAAAATTTTACAAAAAGTAAAAAGTAATCAGATTATGCCGTCTCCGTCAAAGGCATACCAGTTTAATGCTGTCGGGGAAAAAGAGATGCGATTTCGTCCGATAATTGTAGGCAGCGGTCCTGCCGGGCTTTTTTGTGCATATATGCTTTCGGTACACGGTTATCGTCCGATTTTATTGGAGCGCGGCGCTTCGGTAGATGAAAGAATAAAAGATGTGGAATCGTTTTGGAAAAGCGGCAAATTAAACCTTAATTCTAATGTGCAGTTTGGAGAAGGTGGTGCGGGAACGTTTTCAGACGGCAAATTAAATACGCTCGTAAAAGATTCTTTTGGCAGAAATCAAAAAGTTTTAGAGATTTTTGCAAAGCATGGAGCGCCGGAAGACATTTGTTATACGAACAAAGCGCATATCGGCACGGATATTCTTACAGATGTAGTAAAGCAGATGCGTCAGTCGATTATTTCTCATGGCGGAGAAGTCCGATTCCACAGCCAGGTGACGGATATATGTGTGGAAGATAACAAGATAACACATCTGATCATAAACAGAGAGGAAAAAATTCCATGTGAAGTGGTCGTGCTCGCCATAGGACACAGCGCCAGAGATACATTTGAAATGTTAAATAAAAGGAAAGTGCCGATGGAGGCAAAATCTTTTGCGGTTGGTGTCAGAGTGGAACATCTTCAGTCAATGATAAATCTCTCTCAATATGGTATGGAAGAAAATTCGTTGCTTTCTGCGGCGTCATATAAAGTGGCTGAACAACTGGACAATGGAAGAGGGGTATATTCTTTCTGCATGTGTCCGGGAGGATATGTGGTCAATGCATCTTCGGAAGAGAAACGCCTTGCCGTCAATGGAATGAGTTATCACAGTCGAAGCGGAAAGAATGCAAACAGCGCCATTATCGTTACGGTGACACCGGAAGATTATGGCGGAACAGATGCACTTTCAGGAGTGGAATTTCAAAGAAAACTGGAAGAAAAGGCGTACAATTTAGCGGAAGGAAAGATTCCGGTGCAGCGCTATGAAGATTTTTGTAAGAATCAAATCTCCTCTCAGTTTGGGAAAGTAACTCCATCTATGAAAGGAAATTATGCTTTTGCCAATGTACGTTCCATTTTTCCGGAAGAAATTTCCCAATCCATCGAAGACGGAATAAAAAAATTTAACAACAAAATTCGAGGGTTTTCGCAGGAGGATACATTACTCTCCGGTGTGGAAAGCAGAACTTCTTCTCCGGTCAGAATAAAAAGAGGGGAAGGACTTATGAGCGAGATAGCGGGACTTTATCCGTGTGGAGAAGGAGCGGGCTATGCAGGCGGAATCACTTCTGCCGGAATGGACGGATTAAAGGTGGCAGAAGAAATCGCAAAAACCTACCGTGCTTTCGACTAAATTCGTCTTTCTTCAGAAAAATTTAATTTGTTTGGTGTATACACATATTTTAAAATATGCTAAAATAAATCTTGTGTCGTAATGAGTCTATAATTGAAATGAGTCAAACAAAGAAAATTAAAGATATGTTGGAAGAGGAACGTCCATACGAAAAGTGTGAACGTTTAGGCGTAAGTAGTTTGACAGATATTGAACTTTTAGCCGTCTTGTTAAGAAATGGAGCAATCAACAGTAATTCTCTTGAACTGGCAAGACGCATTTTATATCCTTTGAATCAAAGAGGGGGACTTATCAATTTACACCAATACTCTTTGGCACAACTTAAGAAAATTCACGGAATTGGACGTGTAAAGGCACTTCAGATAGTTTGCATTGTGGAATTAAGCAGAAGACTTTCCAAAGCCTCCGCAATCAAAGGTCTTGATTTTTCGTCTGCCGCAAAGATTGCAGAGTATTACATGGAAGACCTGCGGCATCATCAGCAGGAACATATGAAACTTTTAATGTTAAACACAAAAGCGAGGTTAATAGGAGAAACGGATATTTCAAAAGGAACGGTGAATGCATCTTTAGTATCTCCTCGTGAATTATTTATTGAGGCTTTGCAAAAAAATGCTGTATCTATTATATTATTGCACAATCACCCAAGCGGTGATCCGACTCCAAGTAAGGAAGACATTTTGATTACAAAAAGGATAAAAGAGGCAGGCAGTTTAATCGGAATTGAACTGCTGGACCATATTATTATTGGGAATAACTGTTATATCAGTCTGGCGGAAAAGAATCTGGTATAACCTATTGAGAGGAAAAATCATGTTAGGAAATATATATGGATTAGACCTGGGAACTTATGAGATTAAAGTCTATGACAAAAAGAAAGATACGATTTGGACAGAGAAAAATGCCATTGCCATTGAGAACGAAGACACTATTTTTTCTGTGGGTGATGAGGCGTATGAGATGTACGAAAAAGCGCCGGATAATATAGAAATTGTTTTTCCGATGAAAGAAGGAGAGATTTCCCATTTCAATGATTTACAGTATCTTCTCCAGAATTTGTTAAAAAAAGGAAAAAGATTTGCCCGGGGGTCTAAATATATAATCGCCGTTCCGACAGATGTTACAGAAGTACAGAAAAGGGCTTTTTTTGATTTGGTGATTCACTCAACTGCGAAGGCAAAAGAAGTTAATATTGTGGAACGCGGTATAGCGGACGCGGTTGGAATCGGTTTAGACGTACAAAAAGAAAAAGGACTTTTTATAGCAAACTTCGGCGGAGAGATTACAGAGTTATCTGTTTTATCTTACGGAGGGCTTGTGCTGAATCGAATCGTAAAGGTCGGAGGGGTAACTTTGGACGAAGCAATCGTCAACAGAGTTCGACGTAACCATGATTTTCTTATCGGAAGGCTGACAGCAGAGACATTGAGAAAGGAATTCGGTATTTTTGATGATGCCAGTGATCATACGTTGTCTGTAGCGGGACGCAACTTGATTTCAGGTGTTCCTACACAGTACGATGTTTCTATCAGTCTTGTAAGAGCAGCCATAAAGGAATCTTTAGAAGAGATAAGCCGTTCCATAAAATCTTTGATTGAACGTACACCTCCGGAAGTGTTGACGGAAGTAAAGAAAAACGGAATCTATATGACAGGAGGACTTGCAAATCTGCGGGGCCTGTCAACATATATAGAGGGAAGAACGGGATTGAAAGTAACACTTGCCAAAAATCCTGAATTGTGTGCAGTCAACGGATTAAAAAAAATAATTTTATCAAAAGAATTACAAAAACTGGCATATTCAATGCTTGATGAAAATTTTAGGTGGATGAGATAATATGAAAGGAAAAAATCAACTATCAGTACCAAGTAAATACTGGTTATTAATTATTACAACAATCTGTATTATTTTTATCGGATTGTCTTTAGTTTCGGACAAGACGTCAGGACCATTTAAAGTGGTTGCAGATTATACAGTCGTACCTATGCAGAAAGGAATCAACAGAGCGGGAATGTTTCTGAATGATTTGACGGAAAATTTCGATACTCTGCAAGACGTGAAAGCAGAAAATAAATCGTTGAAAAAGAAAGTGGATTCTCTGACAATCTCAAACAATCGTTTACAACAGGAAAAATATGAATTGGAGAGATTACGTGAATTATATAAATTAGATCAGACGTATTCTGATTATGAAAAAATCGGTGCGCATGTCATCGGTAATAATGGAAGTAACTGGTTTAGTACATTTACCATTGATAAAGGAAGCGAAGATGGTATCAAGGTGGACATGAATGTTATGGCCGGAGCAGGTCTTGTCGGTATTGTAACGAAAGTCGGGCCGCACTCTTCAGAAGTACGTGCAATTATCGATGACCAGAGTAATGTGAGTGGAATGGTGTTATCAACATCGGATACATGTGTGGTTCGAGGAGATTTGAAGTTGCTGGCAGACGGGCGAATCCGTTTTGAACAACTTGCCAATAATAATACAAAAATCAAAGAGGGAGAACAGGTTGTCACTTCGCAAATCAGTTCAAAATATGTGCAGGGAATTCTTATCGGATATATCAGTGAAATCAATGTTGATGATAATAACTTAACCCGCTCAGGCTATATTACACCTGTTGTAGATTTTAAGAAACTTCAGGAAGTGCTTGTTATCACTTCTACGAAGAAGGATTTAGTCGAGAAAAAAAAGTAAGGGGAGAAGTCTGATGAAGATAAAAAGGAAAATGATAACTCTTTTAATTATTCTGGTTTGCTTTTTACTTGAAACGACCGTCTTTCCAAGTATTTCGCTTGCAGGCATAACACCGAACCTGCTTGTTGTGGTTGTCTCTTCGTTTGGATTTATGCGCGGTAAAAATTCGGGAATGGTTGTAGGATTTATCTGCGGATTAATGACTGACATATTTTTCGGACTGCAGGGAGTAATCGGATTTTATGCCTTGATTTATACACTTATCGGTTATGGAAATGGATTTTTTAAACGGTTATTCTATGACGAGGATATAAAACTTCCGCTGGCTCTCATTGCCGGAAGTGAATTTTTATATGGAATCGTTATTTATATCTGTGTTTATCTGATGAGAAGTAAATTTGACTTTATTTATTATTTATCGCATATTATTATGCCGGAACTGATGTACACGATTTTAGTTACTTTAGTGTTGTATCAGATTATTTTACACATTAATCGAAAACTTGAAACCGAAGAGAAAAGGAGTGCAAGTAAATTTGTTTAATCGGATAAAAGACGCAATTAGTGAAGTGGTAAAATCCAGATTGTTCATTATTATTATTGTATTCATCATTATGTTTGGAATACTGATACAGAGATGCTTTAGTCTGCAGATCGTAAATGGACAGGATTATTTGGATAACTACAAATTACAAATACAAAAGACAAGAGAAGTGCAGGGAACACGTGGCATTATTTATGATAGAAACGGGCAGGTGCTGGCTGAGAATAAACTGGCATATACGGTAACTATTGAAGATAATGGAACCTACGAAGATAAGGAAGAGAAAAACGAAAAAATCAATAAAACAATAGAAAAAGTGATTGGGATTATTGAAAAAAACGGTGATTCCATCATCAATGATTTTGGTATTGTTTTAGATGAAAATGAGGAATATAGTTTCCTCAATCCGGAAGGGACATCAAGAAAGCGTTTTATTGCAGACGTATATGGAAAAGCGAAAATTGATGACTTGACGAAGGAGCAGAAAGCCTCCACTCCAAATGATATTATAAGATATCTTTGCGAGGACGAAAAGTACGGCTATGGTATTAACCGAAAGAAATATAGCAAAGAGATGGTTTTAAAATTAGTAAATGTCCGTTATGCAATGGGATTAAACAGTTTCCAAAAATATATTCCGACTACGATTGCATCAGATGTAAGCAATGAGACTGTGGCGGCAATTATGGAGAATTTGGATTCATTACAGGGTGTGGACATTCAGGAAGATTCTCTTCGCCATTATCCGGACAGTAAATACTTTGCTTCCATTTTGGGATATACGGGAAAAATTTCCACGGAGGAGTACGATAATTTTAAGGCGGAAGGTAAAGACTATTCCAAAACAGATATTATCGGAAAAGCGGGCTTAGAGCAGTCGATGGACTCTATTTTACAGGGAAAAAACGGTAAGGAAGTTCTCTATGTAAATAACGTGGGAAAAATCATTGAGAGAGATAAGACGACAAAAGCGGAGGCAGGAAACAATTTGTATCTGTCTATCGATAAAAACCTTCAGATTGCCACATATAAGATTTTGGAAGAACAGTTGGCAGGTATTATTCTCTCTAATATGAGAAATACAATGAATTTTGAAAAACGTGCGGGAACGGAAGACGTAAATATACTTCCATTTGATGACGTTTTAAATTCTTTCTTTGCAAATAATATTTTAGATATAAAGCATTTTGCAGAAAAAGATGCACAGTCCAGAGAAAAGGCTGTTTATCAGAAATTTCTTACGCGAAGAGAAACGGTGTTAAAGCGCATTACGGAAGAGTTGAATTCTTCTTCGGCAAAGCCGTATAAAAATCTTTCAAAAGAAATGCAGGCGTATATGAGTTACATTGCAAATGATGTGTTGACAGAAAACACAGGTATTTTAGTGAAAGATAAAATCGATACTGACGATAAAACATATAAGGCGTGGAAAGAAGACGATTCCATCAGTTTAAGAGAATATTTACAGTATGCCATATCGAAGAACTGGGTAGATACTTCTAAATTACAGGAATATATAGAGGGAAAAAGCGATTATTCCGATGCGAATGAAGTGTACGAAGGAATTGTGGCATTTCTTAAAGAATACCTTTCTTCCAATACAGGATTTGACAAACTGATTTATAAATATATGATTAAAGACGGAAGTATTACGGGAAGAGAAGTATGCCTGATGCTGTATGAACAGGGTGTTCTTAAATATGATGAAAAACAGGTGAGCGCTCTGAATGCGGGAACCGTAAGTGCATACGATTTCATTCGCGGCAAGATTAAATCGTTGGAGATTACTCCGGGACAATTGGGACTTGAGCCTTGCACTGCTTCGGCGGTTGTCACTGATGTAAATTCAGGTGCAGTGTTGGCGTGTGTTTCTTATCCGGGCTATGATAACAATCGTCTTGCAAATACGATGGATTCTGAATACTATAATGAGTTGGTTACAGGATTATCAAGACCGCTCTATAATAATGCAACACAGGAGACAACTGCGCCGGGTTCCACATTTAAGCCGGTTTCTGCAATCGCAGGTTTGACGGAAGGAGTAATTGGCGGCGGAACGGTATTTAACTGTTCGGGAAAATTTACAAAAATCACTCCGAGTCCAAAATGTTGGATTTATCCGGGAGCACATGGCGGTTTGAACATCACTGGTGCAATATCTCATTCTTGTAACGTTTTCTTCAGTGAAATGGCATATAGAATGAGTATGGACGATAAAGGAAATTATTCAAGTAAAAAAGGTACTGAAATTTTAGAAAAATATGCAAAAATGTTTGCGTTAGACCAAAAATCAGGAATTGAAATTCCTGAGTCTGAGTCTACCATTTCTACGGAAGATGCGGTTCGTTCCGCTTTCGGACAGGGTACAAATAACTATACCGTCACACAACTTTCACGATATGTGTCAGCGGTGGCAAATAAGGGTACGGTATATGATTTAACTCTGTTAAATAAAGTGGAAACAGTAGATGGAAAAACGGTAAAAGAGTATGAACCTAAAGTAAACAATGAAATAAAAGAAGTTTCAAAGACAACGTGGAATCTTGTTCATCAGGGTATGGAAAGTATGGTATCCTCAAATCGTATTTTTAATGATTTGAAGAAATCTAATTTTAAAATGTCAGGTAAAACGGGTACTGCCCAGCAGAGTAAATTACACCCAGACCACGCTTTGTTTGTGGGATTTGCACCGAGTGACGCACCTCAAATCAGTGTTGCCATTCGTATTGCAAACGGTGATAAGTCCGCATTTGCTGCAGAAATCGGACGTGATATTGTAAGGTATTACTTTAACCTGGCAGACAGTTCAGAGATTATCCATAATGGAGCGTCCACTGTCACATCTGCAACAGCAGGAGATTAATTTAAAGGGGTGAGAATAATATGAATCGCTTAGTTACAATTAAAAGTAACAAGTACGGCCTCTTGATTCGATTGCAGCCGGAAGTGCCTTTTCAGGAACTTTTGGCTGAAGTTAATCGAATATTCAGTGATACGGTTAAATTTTTTCATCATGCAAAATTAGCTGTTTCATTTGAAGGGCGTATTCTCACAAAAGATGAAGAACATCAATTAATTGAGATGATTTCCAAAACCGCTCAAATTGAAATTGTATGTATAATAGACAATGACAGAGAACGAGAGCAAATGTACAAAAGATATGTAGAGGAAAGTCTGGCAGAAACAACATTAAAAGACGGACTTTTCTGTAAAGGTACACTTCATAAAAAACAGGTATTAGAGTCTGAAAAAAGCGTTGTGCTTTTGGGAGATGTGGAAGAAGGTGCGACAATCGCAGCCAAAGGCAGCATTGTTGTTCTTGGCACATTAAAAGGAAATGCATATGCGGGAGTTACGGGAAAGAGTAATTCTTTTGTATTTTCCCTTTCCATGCAGCCTAATCAGTTGAAAATAGGAAATGTGGCAGTACAGCCGGATACAGTAACTAAAAATGAATATATGTCTATGATGCCTCAAATAGCAATACAAAATGGCGGGAATATTATGATTCAATCTATTTTTGATGATGAGGCTTACATACAGGAGGAAATGAAATGGGCGAAATTATTGTAGTAACATCAGGAAAAGGTGGTGTGGGAAAGACAACCACCACAGCAAACATCGGTGTTGGATTGGCAAAACTACATAAGAAAGTAGTTGTCATTGATACAGATTTAGGTTTAAGAAATTTAGACGTCGTCATGGGACTTGAAAATCGTATTATTTATAATCTTGTAGATGTCATTGAAGGAAATTGCCGATTAAAACAGGCATTGATTAAAGATAAGCGATATGAAGAACTCTATCTTCTTCCATCGGCGCAAACAAAAGATAAAACAGCGATTTCTCCGGAGCAAATGAAAAAACTGACTGCAGAATTGAAAGAAGATTTTGATTTTATCTTACTTGACTGTCCGGCGGGAATTGAACAGGGATTTCAAAATGCAATTGCAGGAGCAGACAGAGCGATTGTGGTGACAACTCCGGAAGTATCTGCCATTCGAGATGCAGATAGAATTATCGGGTTGCTTGAACAAAACAAAATAAAACAACTGGATTTAATTATAAATCGAATTCGCATTGATATGGTAAAAAGGGGCGACATGATGTCGGTAGATGATGTGACGGAAATTTTGGCAATCCATTTGCTTGGAGCAATTCCTGATGATGAAAACATTGTTGTCTGCACAAATCAGGGGGAAGCTGTCGTGGGTGGTGAAAGCCTTTCCGGACAGGCATACGAAAATATTTGCCATCGTATTTTAGGCGAAGAGATTCCTTTGTTAGATTTAGATGAACATAAAGGATTTTTCAAAAAACTTGCCAATCTTTTTCAAAAGAATTAGGAGGTTGGGAAGATGAATGTATTTGAATCAGGACAGAAGAAAAACTCTGTTGTCATTGCAAAAGACAGATTAAAAGTACTTTTAATATCAGACAGAGTAAATTGTACACCCGATACATTCGAAAAACTGCGGAATGAACTATATTTAACAGTTTCAAAATACATAGAAGTAACACCCGAAATATTTGATGTAGAAATTACCCAATCGAATATTTCCATCAGATTATCGGGAGAATGTAATTAACTGGAGGATAAACAGTGAAATTAACAAAGAATTATCAATTTAAAAACTTAAAAATTTCTCTCATTGTACTTGTTTTGGCAATTTCCACAATAGGGATACTTGTTGTGGGGAGTGCTAAGCCAAGTTATCAGGGAAAACAAATCATGGGGGTAGTTTTAGGGGTTATTGCCATGCTCGTTGTATCCATGATAGATTATAACTGGCTTTTGAATTTATCATGGATAATGTATGCGGTTAATGTGGGATTGCTTGTTCTTGTTAAACTGATTGGTAAAGAGGTAAATGGAGCGCAGAGATGGATTGATTTAAAAGTTATCAGTGTTCAGCCATCAGATTTAACGAAAATCTTTATGATTATCTTTTTTGCTAAGTTTTTAATGGATCATGAGGAAGATTTAAACGAGCCAAAGAACATTATCAAGGCAATTCTTTTAATTTTACCGTCACTGATTTTGATTGTTGTACAGCCTAACTTATCAAATACGATTTGTGTTGCAACACTTTTTTGTGTGCTAATGTTTATTGGCGGATTGAGTTATAAGTTTATAAGGAATGTGCTTCTAATTGCGGTTCCATTGGTTGTGATTTTTTTAGTGATTGCCGTACAGCCAAATCAGAAACTGCTTAAGCCATATCAGCAGAAACGTATTTTATCATGGTTGGAACCTGATAAATATGCCGATCAGGAGGCGTATCAGCAGATTAATTCTCTTATGGCAATCGGTTCCGGGCAGGCAACCGGAAAGGGATTAAATAATCAGGGGAGCACTTCTGTAAAAAACGGAAATTTTATTTCCGAACCCCAGACAGACTTTATTTTTGCCATTATCGGAGAAGAATTGGGATTTGTAGGCTGTTGTATTACAATAATTTTGTTGTTATTAATAGTAATACAATGTATAATAATAGGTACGAAAGCACAAAATTTAGCGGGGCAGATTATTTGCGGAGGAGTAGCCGCACTAATAGGTATACAGAGTTTTATTAATATTAGTGTGGCGACACGAATTTTCCCAAATACAGGTATTCCTTTACCATTTGTCAGTTATGGATTAACTTCCCTTGTAACTTTCTTTATTGGGATTGGACTAGTGCTAAATGTTGGTTTACAACCGAAAAAATATTAGTTAGGAGTGATTTACGAATGAATATCGGATTAATTGCACACGATGCGAAGAAAACTCTGATGCAGAACTTTTGTATTGCATATCGTGGCATTTTGAAAAAACACAATTTATTTGCAACAGGGACAACAGGACGTTTGATTGAAGATGTCACCATTTTGAATATTACAAAGTATCTTGCAGGCCCACTCGGTGGTATGCAGCAATTGGGGGCACAGATTGCGCAGAATGATATTGATGCATTAATATTCCTTCGTGACCCGATGAATGTGAAACCACATGAACCTGATGTGAATGATGTTGTACGTTTATGCGATATGCACAATATCCCAATCGCAACAAATGTTGCCACAGCAGAAGTACTGATTTTAGCAATAGAACGAGGAGATTTGGATTGGCGTGAAATGTATAGGTAGATATATTAAAGTGCTCTTATGTGTGGCGCTGTGTTCTTCATTGCTTATCGGTTGTACTTCGTCCGGGAAGAATATTGACGCGTATGAGAGTACTGATTATAAAAAAACAGCATACAGAGCAGAGGGATTCGCGGAGCAGTTATGTGTAACTCCTGAGGAAGAAGTTTCCTATAAATCTGTTAATACGGATATGGCATTGAGCGCCGCAGGTTTATTTAGTCTTGATGACAAAGAAGTGTTATATGGAAGAAATATTTACAAGAAAATTTATCCGGCAAGTACAACAAAGATTTTAACTGCTTTAGTTGCTTTGAAATATGGAAATTTAGATGATGTGGTTACTGTTTCAAAAACGGCTACGGAGTTTCCGCCTGCCGCTTCTTTATGTGGAATAAAGGAAGGGGATAAACTGACTTTAAGGGAATTACTGTACGGGCTCCTTCTTCCGTCAGGGAATGATGCGGCAGTGGCAATTGCGGAGCATATTTCCGGAAGTGTAGAGGAATTCGCAAAATTAATGAATAAAGAGGCATATAGTATAGGTGCTACCCATACGCACTTTGTAAATCCACATGGTTTGCATGATGATAATCATTACACAACAGCATATGATTTGTATCTTATTTTTAATCAGTGCATTCAGTATGACGAATTTATTAAGATTGTATCCGAAACAAAGTATGACCTTCCTGTTACAAGTGCGGACGGTACATCGCGTACATTAAACTTGGAAACAACAAGTCTCTATGGACTGGGAGAGGCAGAAAAACCGGAACATATGACTGTAATCGGAGGGAAAACAGGTAATACCGGTGAGGCGAAGAGATGTCTGATTTTACTTTCTAAAGATGAGCAGGGACATTCGTATGTATCCATTGTTATGGGGGCAGAAACAAAATCTCTCGTATACACAAATATGAATAAAATGCTTAATGCAATTTCAGAATAAACAAAGGGAGGTGAGAAGACCTCCCTTTGTTTATTCCTTTATATGTCTTTGATTCGGCCATATAAACTAATTAAATATAAACCGCAAAGTCCGATAATTGTATATACTGCTCTCGAAAGGAAAGATAACTCCCCAAATAAAAAAGCAACGATGTCGAATTGAAAAATTCCAATTAAAAGCCAGTTAATTGCACCTACAATCACTAAAGTAAGTGCCGTGTTATCAAACCATTTCATGTAACTTCCTCCTTATTCATGATGTAAGTAGTATGTACGAAAAAACGAAATTTATACACAGAGGATTGAACGATGAAGGAAAAATTTTTATATAATAAATATTCTGATTACTTAAAAGAAAGATATGGAGAAAAAGTATATAAACTTCCAATTAATCTGCCGTTAACCTGTCCGAATAGGATAAATGGACATGGCTGCAGTTTTTGTGCAGATGTAGGAACAGGATTTGAAGCGATGGAGTCCTCCGTCTCAGTTACGGAGCAGTTGGAAAAGACAAAGGAATACATATCAAAGAGGTATCACGCCAAAAAGTTTATCGCCTATTTTCAAAATTATACAAACACGTATATGCCTTTGGAAATATTTAAAAAATATATATTGGAGGCAGTCAGTATTCCGGATATTGTGGAAATATCCATTTCTACAAGACCTGACTGTGTGAGAGAAGATTATCTTCAGTTTTTAAAAGTGATAGAGAAAACATATCATATTTCCATTCACTTAGAACTGGGGCTTCAGACGGTTAATTACCATACACTTGATTTCATATCAAGAGGGCATGGACTTGCAGAATATATAGATGCTGTCAGGAGAATACAGAAATACGGATTTTCAATCTGTACACATCTGATTTTAAACCTGCCTCATGATACATTGCGGGATACAATTGAAACTGCAAAGACGATGTCAGCGCTAGAGATAGATATTGTGAAACTCCATTCACTTTATATTCCAAAAAACACACCATTGTGTGAGGCGTATGAACATGGTACAATTAATTTATGCTCCAAAGAAGAATATATAGAACGTCTTGCAACGTTTCTTGCTTATTTAAGCCCACAGATTATCGTGGAGAGGTTATTCAGCCGTGTACCCGAAAAAGATGCTGTTTTTTCAAACTGGAATACGAGTTGGTGGAAATTACAGGACGAGGCGTTAACTTATATGGAAGAAAAAGAGTATTATCAGGGAAAATTTTGTAATTACTTAAACGGAGCGGGACTAAACAGTCTGTAAACAGGAGGCTTTTATTTTGGCAGAAAATAAAAAGATATTAGTTTATCGAAAAAAATGGAAAATGAATATTGGCATTCTATTGTTCGGCATTATATTTATTTATCTGATTGCCATGATTTTTTCCTATGCGACGAAAGATAAAGTTACCTCATATGAGGTGCATATGGGAAGCATATTAAACGATGAAAACTATACGGGAATGGCAATCCGGGAAGAAAAGGTGGTATCTGCTGAGAAGGACGGATATGTAAACTATTACTCCATGGAAAATAAAAAGATAAAGGCGGGGGCAGGCGTATGTGGGATTTCTCCGGAAAAACTTTCCTTTCAAAAAAGTGATAGTGATACAAATACGGGTAGCGAAACGGAACTGACAGACGAACAACAGAATTCACTGGGACTTACGGTGCAGGCTTTTACGGATAATTTTACGGAATCCATGTTTGCGGAAGTATATTCTTTTAAAGATTCTGTGAGAAATGCATTGTCTGATTTTTCATCGCCGGACGGAGAAAATGTTCTGGATACAATGTTGAACGGTCAGCCGGGAAGCAGTTTGTTATATAGTACAGACGATGGCGTGATTGCCTATGAAACAGACGGATTTGAGACATTTACGGAAGAACAGGTCACATTAGAAAATTTCAATCGTGAAAAATACTATGCGAAAGAATTACATAACAATATGAAAGTTGCTGTCGGAGAACCGATATATAAACTAATTACTTCAGAAGAATGGTCTGTCGTTGTTCCAATCACAGAAAAGACAGCGGAAGAGTTAAAAGACAGGACGAATATCACTGTGCGCTTTTTAAAAGATAATGCAACGATGGTTGGAAATCTGTCAATTAAAAAGCAGGGTGAACAATATATGGCGTATATAGGTTTTTCCGGTGGAATGATACGATATGCAGATGAACGTTTCCTTGACTTGGAATTAATTATAACAGATTATACCGGGTTAAAGATTCCAAAATCATCGATTGTAAAAAAACCATTTTTTGTCGTACCTACAGAATATGTGATTCAAGGTGGGAACAGCGATGAAAAAGGGGTTTTGAGAAGGGGAAAAGACAATCAGAACACAACAGAGTTTGTTCCGCTGGATATATATTATACGAAAGATAACCTGGCTTATTTTGATTTGACGGAATTAAATAAGGGGGATATTTTGATAAAACCGGATTCAAATATCACTTATGTAGTCGGAGAACAGAAAAAATTAACAGGTGTTTATCAGATTAATAAAGGATATGCGGTATTTAAGCAAATTCAGATTCTTTGCGAAAGTAAGGAATACTATATTGTACAGGCGAAAAATGAATTCGGGCTGACGAACTATGACCATATTGCGCTGGATAGCAGCAAGATAAAAGAAAATGATATTATTACACAGTAGGAGTGAAAAAGATGTTAAAGGACAATCTGAATCATGTTATTGAAAATATTCATAAAAGTTGTAAAAATGAAGTGACTTTAATTGCAGTGAGCAAAACAAAGCCGGCGGAGATGATACAGGAATTATACGATGCAGGCTGCAGAAACTTTGGAGAAAATAAAGTTCAGGAACTAATTGATAAATATGAGATATTGCCTAAAGATATTTGTTGGCATATGATTGGACATTTACAGCGGAATAAAGTGAAATATATTGTAGATAAAGTTTCTCTAATTCATTCCGTAGACTCACTTCGCCTTGCCCAAACAATTGAAAAAGAGGCAGAAAAGAAAAATTGTGTTGTCGATATCTTAATTGAAATCAATATGGCAAGAGAGGAGAGCAAATATGGAATTTATCCGGAAGAACTGGAAGCGCTCCTAAGAGAAATAAGCCATTTATCTCATATCCGTGTAAAAGGATTAATGACAGTTGCACCAAATGTAAAAAATCCGGAAGAAAATCGAAAAATTTTCACTGAAATGAAGAAATTATCTGTTGACATTGCAAAGAAAAACATTGATAATATTATTATGAGCATTCTTTCAATGGGAATGAGCAATGACTATAATATAGCAGTCGAAGAAGGAGCCAACATGGTTCGTGTAGGTACGTCCATTTTCGGTGCGAGAAATTATAATATATAATAAGCAGACGTAAGGAGAGTATACAACAATGGGTGTTTTAGACAAATTCTTAAATATTATGAAATTAGATGATGATTACGATGAAGAGGAAGATTTTTTAGGTGAAGAGGAAGAATTTGAAGAGTATGAACCGAAGCCAAAGAAATCTTTATTCAAAAAAGAGAAAGAAGAATATGAAGATTTTGATTTGCAGGAAGACCACAGAGGAAAATCAACTTCCGTAGCGGGCAATTCCAATAACAAGGTAACTCCGATGCGCCAGCCAAATGCAAAGAGAAGCGCAAGTATGGAAGTATGTGTAATTAAGCCTACTGCAGTGGACGATGCAAGAGAAATCACGGAGACTTTATTAAGCGGACGAACTGTCATTTTGAACTTGGAAGGAATTGACTTGGAGATTGCACAGCGCATCATTGACTTTACATCAGGTGCTACATATGCCATTAGCGGTAATTTACAGAAGATTTCAAATTACATTTTCTTAGTGACTCCTACAAATGTAGAGATTTCAGGGGATTTACAGGACTTATTAAATACGTCTTTTGATGTACCATCAATTCGGACAAGATTTTAAGGACAGTAATATGCAGAAAGAAGAGATTGTACTACAGAAAAGATTATTGGAATTGTCAAGAGTGGCATACCAGAAGGGGATTGTTACCTATTCCGATTTTTTAAATCTCAATGAATTGAATATTTTACACACAACGCCTAAGAATGAGTTTTTTACTCAGTACGAAACTTTCGGAGGATACAGTGATTCAGAGCGTCAGATGGTTGCTTTTCTACCTGATGCTCTTTATTATGCACATTTTTATCCGATAAAAGTTTTGAAAATATCTCCTTTGCAAAAGAAATTCGCGGAGTCACTATCGCATAGAGATTACTTGGGCGCTATATTGAACTTAGGGATTGATCGGTGTAAATTAGGAGACATTTTACTGATAGATGGAGATGCGCATCTTTTTGTTCAGGAATCGTTGGCGGACTTTATCTGCCGGAATCTGACAAGAATACGGCATACTTCCGTGTATGTGGAAGTCGAAGACGAACAGACATTTTCTTATACTCCTGCCATTGAAGAGATTAAAGGAACAGTGGCATCTGTACGTCTGGATAGTCTGCTTTCCCTTGTTTTTCCGGCATCGCGCAGTAAACTGGTGCCTTTGATTGAAGGAGGCAGAGTTTTCGTGAATGGAAAATTAATCACGACAAACAGTTATAATGTAAAAGAAAATGCTATTGTGTCTGTGAGAAAATTGGGACGGTTCAGATATAAAGGGGTTCTTTCCCAGACAAAAAAAGGGCGCTATTATGTCCTATTAGAAAAATATATATAACAGAAGGAGAATTACATGAAGAAAGAAAGAATAAAATATTATGCATGTGCAGTATTAGCAGTGATTGCAGGTATCGTTTTTGACCAATATACAAAGTTTCTGGCGGTGGAGCATTTAAAGGGACAGCAGCCTTTTGTCCTTATTAAAAATGTCTTTGAATTAAATTATTTAGAAAACAGAGGTGCGGCATTTGGTATGTTACAGAACCAAAAAGCCTTTTTTATTTTCAGTTTTGTGCTAATTATTGCGGCTGTGCTGTATTTGTATGTGAAACTTCCGCTGGAAAAACGTTTTTTGCCTTTGCACATTTGTAGTATACTCATTGTCGCAGGGGCGGTAGGAAATATGATAGACAGATTGAAGTTGGGATATGTTGTCGATTTTTTCTATTTTAAACTAATTGACTTTCCGATTTTCAATGTGGCAGATATTTTTGTTGTAGTAAGCGTGATTTTGCTTGCCATACTTGTTCTGTTTGTCTATAAAGACGAGGAAATCAATCAGATTTTTAGTTTTAGAGTAAATGGAAGAGGAATGAAATAATATGCAGGAAGAACAGTTTATAATAAATCAGGAAGAAAATGGAATGAGAATTGATGTATTTCTCTCCAAAAAGATGGACAATGTTTCCCGATCCTATATTCAAAAACTCATTAAGGAAAAAGAAATTTCTGTAAATGGAATGGCTGTTAAGGCAAATTATAAGGTATCTGCAAATGATATAGTACAATTGACGATTCCGGATCTGTCTGAACCGGATATTTTACCCGAAAATATCCCTTTGGATATTTTATATGAAGATGCCGATATTCTGATTGTAAATAAGCCGAAAGGAATGGTCGTACACCCTTCTCCAAGCCATTATACAGGCACATTGGTAAATGCGCTAATGTATTATTGTAAAGACGATTTATCGGGTATTAACGGGGTTATGCGGCCGGGAATCGTACATCGGATAGATATGGACACAACAGGTTCGCTTCTTGTCTGTAAAAATGACTTTGCTCATCAAAAACTAGCCGAAGATTTGAAGGTGCATAACATAAAACGGATTTATCACGCCATTGTACACGGAGTTATAAAAGAAGATGAGGGAACGGTTGAAGGGCCAATCGGAAGACACCCGATTGACAGAAAGAAGATGAGTATCAACTATAAAAATGGAAAACCTGCAGTAACTCACTATAGAGTGTTAAAAAGGTTTTCCAACTATACTTATATAGAATGTCAACTGGAAACGGGAAGAACACACCAAATTCGGGTTCACATGGCAAGTATACATCATGCACTTGTAGGTGATACAGTGTATGGTCCTGCAAAATCACCGTTTCATTTGCAGGGGCAGACATTGCATGCAAAAATTTTAGGGATTCATCACCCAAGAACAAATGAATATTTGGAAATAGACGCGCCTCTTCCGGAATATTTTACGGATTTGTTAGAAAAATTGGAAAGAATGTCGAAGTAATTTTTCAGAATATATGTACTTTCACGCAAAAATATTGTATAATATTAATAACATTATTTACAATGTATTTATGATTTGCGTAAGGAGCGTGACTGGTATGAAGGAAATGGATACAATTATTACGATAGGACGGCAATTTGGAAGTGGCGGACGTGAAATTGGCAATTTGCTGGCGGAAGACTTACATGTAAAATTGTATGACAAAGAGATGCTGGCAATTGCAGCAAAAGAAAGTGGAATTTGTGAGGAACTTTTTGAGACACACGATGAAAAACCGACAAACAGTTTCCTATATTCACTTGTGATGGATACATATTCAATGGGATATTCTCAAAATGCTTTTTTAGATATGCCGATTAACCACAAAATTTTTCTGGCACAGTTTGATGCCATCAAGAAGATTGCAAATCAGGGACCTTGTATTTTGGTAGGAAGGTGTGCGGATTATGCTTTGGAATCCTACAAAAACAGAGTGAGTGTATTTATTCATGCAGATTTATCTGCCCGTATTAAGAGAATTGCCCGTCTTTATGATTTGACAGATGCAAAAGCAAAAGATTTAATTATAAAGACAGATAAGAAGAGAGCAAGTTATTATAACTATTACAGCAATAAGAAATGGGCTGATGCTGAGAGTTATGACTTGTGTTTGGATAGTTCTAAATTGGGGGTAAGAGGAACTGCAGATGCAATTTTGTCTTACATTGAAGTAAAGAATAATGTTAAAGATATAAAACTTTAAAAAGGAAATTCCCTTTCTCCAACACTTGATGGAGAGAGGGAATTTTTTTATCGTGTATGTAATGTTCTTTCAGGCCAGCCGGCAATATCTCCATTTAAAATGGCGGTAAACATTCTTTCTTTTGCTCCGTTATGCTCAGTGTTTAACTGTTTCACAAGTTCTTTAGCGTATTGGCGCTTTGTATGGCCGTCCACGGAACATTTGTTTTTTACTACAGGTAAATTATATTTATTTTTGAAACCGATTACATCTGCCTCATCGACGAACATCATCGGACGAATTACCGTTAAATCCATACGATCTAAGTAAGTCTTTGGAGAGAAAGAGTGAAAACGTCCTTCAAAAATCAGTGAGAGAAGCATTGTTTCTATAATATCATCTTTATGATGTGCATATGCCACTTTATTGCAGCCCATTTCTTTAACCGCTTCATTTAATGCTCCTTTTCGCATTTTAGCGCAGAGAGAGCAGGGATTGGATTCTTTCCGTTCCTCAAATAAAATACGTCCGATGTCCGTTTTTACAATCTTATATGGCACATCTAATTCGCGGCAAAGATTTTCTACGGGCGTCAGGTCAAAATCGCTGTATCCTAAGTCAACAGTGATGGCGCTCAATTCAAATTTCTTTGGATAAAATCTCTTCAGACCGTGGAGGGCATAGAGGAGAGTGAGACTATCTTTTCCTCCTGAAATACCTACAGCAATATGATCACCTTCCTGAATCATATTATATTCATCTATTGCTTTTCGTGTAAAACTAAATAATTGTTGTAATTTCATTTTGTTTATTCCTTTCCTGCTTTTTAGAAAATATTTTGCAAAACGTCTTGATTATAGTATCTTATTTTTACTTGAAATACAAGTAGATATAGTGATATGATAGCGTTAATTGATAAAAAATAGGAGGAAATACAAATGAAATTTGTTATTCAGAGAGTTACGGAGGCTTCTGTTTCCGTCGAGGGTGAAGTAATTGGAAAGATTGGGAAAGGATTTCTTGTTCTGATTGGTGTAGGAGAGTCAGATACAAAGGAAATCGCAGATAAATTAGTGAAAAAGTTGGTAGGTTTACGCATTTTTGAAGATGAAAACGGAAAAACAAACCTTGCTTTAAAAGATGTGGACGGAGAACTTCTTCTTATCTCACAATTTACACTCTATGCCAACTGTAAAAAAGGCTATCGCCCAAGTTTTACGGAAGCGGGAGCGCCGGATAAGGCAAATGAATTTTACGAATATATTATAGAAGAATGCAGGAAAGCAGTGCCATCTGTTCAGAAAGGACAATTTGGCGCCGATATGAAAGTTTCTCTTATAAATGACGGACCATTTACAATTCTTTTGGATTCAGAACAATTATAGATAGAAAGGGGCGCCTTGAAGGTGTCCCTTTCTATGGTTCTCTAAGTTTGACGGCACTTGCGGCCTGTCTGCGCCTAGCATCATCAATGGCAGCATAATGTTTCTTTGTCGTATTTACATCTCGGTGTCCTAAAACATCTGCCACAAGGTAAATATCACCGGTTTCCTTATAGAGAGACGTACCGTATGTGCTTCTCAGTTTATGAGGGGTAATTTTTTTATTAGGAGTTACTTCACGGGCATATTTTTTTACCATATTTTCGACTGCCTGCACACCCATTCGCTTCTTTTGGGTAGATAGGAAAAGGGCATTCTCATGTTCGGGCAGGGGAGTAATGGTATTTCTTGTTGTCTCCAGATAATCAATAAGTGCTTTCCGCACCTCCGGTCCAAAGTAGACAACCATTTCATTTCCACCTTTTCGCATCACTTTGATTCCGTTATTTTTAAAATCTATATCCGGAATGTCGAGTCCGACGCATTCTGATACACGTATACCTGTTCCGAGCAGGAGAGTAAGAATAGCCAAATCCCGTGTCTTATTTTTTTCATAATATACCTTTTTCTGACCTGTCAGCTGATTTCCGCAATTTTCCACATACTCAAGTAGCAGAGCCACTTCATCGGTATCCAGGCGAACAATGGCTTTATCGTGGATTTTTGGCATATCAACGAATAAAGACGGATTTTTCTCAATCATCTGATGTTTGTAATAATAATTATAAAAACTTCTCAATGCGGACATTTTGCGTGCAAGACCTTTTTCTGCGTTGGTTATCTGTTTGTCCTCATTTTGATATACTTTTAAATATTCCTGATATTCCTCAATATCTACAGGAGCGATGCGTTCCAAGTCTGAAACCTGAAAATCAGTCATTTTATATGATTTATAAACAGGATTATTTTCCAGAAGGAATTTAAAGAAAATACGAATATCATAAGCATAGGAAATTCTTGTCTTAACTGAAGTGGTCGGCTCAATGGCACGAAAATAATCTCTGACAAAACCGGGCATCGTATTTAAAACGTCACGCAGACGCAAAGTATTATCTATATACATAAGTTCATGATAAGTTTTAGATTCTTTTGCCATAAAAAATAGTTCCTTTCTAAAATGATAAAAATCGATTAATTTATGGATAGTATAGCATATCCGGAGAAAAAAGTATATATCTATTTAAAAAATCGGTATTTGTCGTATAGATATATAGATAAAGAAAAGAAAGAAAAAACTACTTTATACCAACAAACAACCCATACGGTCTTTCACATGTGTGCGTAAAAACTGTATGGGTTGTTATATTGATATATACTATTCTTTAAATTCTGTATCGTAATAAGCAATTAACAAATGCTTGCTTTCCTGAATGTTGTCGGAAGTCAATCCGTTTAATTGTTTAATCTCTTTGATATACTGTTGTGGAGAATCATATTCATCTGTCATATATTTTTGAGCAATTCCCCATAGTGTATCTCCCTGTTCGATTTTTATACTTTTATAATACTTAAATCCTACAGGTTCTTCTTCCAAATTACCGTGTGCATTGGAAAGAACTCCTCCGCAGTAAATCGTTCCTGCCAGTACGGCGAGTAATATAGGTAAGACGAAAAAGACTTTAATATTTCTTCGTATTGTTTTTTCTCTTCTTTTCTTCTGATTGTAATTTCTCTCTGACATAATTATCCCCCTTGTATATTATGTAAAATAGTATTGCGAACATCTGTTCCTTATGGTTATATATTAAACTACGAACGTCTGTTTGTCAATAGATTCAGCAATAAAAATCGAACATATTTTCTAAACATTTGTTTGCTTTTTTTGTCGTTATGTGTTAGAATAAAGAAAAGGTTAATTATGGGAGGATTCTATGTCATACGGAAAAATAAGTCAAAAACAATCAGAAATTTTAGAATATATTAAATCAGAAATTTTAAAAAGAGGTTATCCGCCTGCTGTCCGTGAAATCTGCGAGGCAGTAAATTTGAAGTCTACCTCTTCTGTCCATTCACATTTGGAAACATTGGAAAAGAACGGATATATTCGTCGAGATTCTACAAAACCGCGTGCAATCGAAATTATTGACGATATGTTTAATTTAACACGCAGAGACCTTGTTCAGGTTCCTATGATTGGACGTGTGGCTGCAGGGGAGCCTTTACTTGCACAGGAAAATATTGAAGACTACTTTCCTATTCCGGCTGAACTTATGCCGAATAATCAGGTGTATATGCTTCAGGTTCAAGGGGAAAGTATGATTAACGCCGGTATATTGGACGGCGATTACGTCTTAGTAGAACAATGCAACACTGCGTCTAACGGACAGATGGTTGTTGCACTTGTAGAGGACGGTGCTACTGTCAAGACGTTTTATAAGGAAGAAGGTATTTATCGTCTTCAGCCTGAGAATGATACAATGTCGCCGATTATCGTACAGGAAGTGACTATTTTAGGAAAAGTTATAGGAGTCTTCCGTATGATGAAATAATGATTTCATTTATATGTTAAAATGTAAAAGACGGAAAGTTTGTGAACTCTCCGTCTTTTTGCATTTTAGTATTCTCGCTCAAAACTTAAGTATCGTGTTCCCTGGAACGTTAATTTACCATAATCTTTTTCTGCAAGAATTCCATATTCTTTTCCGGAAACTGAAAACTCTATTCTGTCTCCGCTGGATACTTGAAACGTTACATAATATGATGTAGAAGTTGTAGTGTATGATCCACTCATACCTGTCTGATCGCCTGCATTAGCGTGTGTATGATGAGATACAGATGTTCTTTTAGCAACAACAGATGCATCAACGGTTAATCGTGGCGAATTGTTATTTTTGTGCCATGTCCCTACGCCTCTAATTATAGTCATAATGAATACTCCAATTATAAATAAAAAGACTAAGGGAAAAAGTAAATCCATAATAGTTAGTATAGCAGAATCAAATCCCATCATATGCTCCTCCTAGGTAAAACTAAAATTTTTACAGTTCATCAATATTTTCAACTACTCTTCCATCTCTCCAGATACGTTCTAAGTCATAGAAAAGTCTGTTATCTTTATCAAACACATGAACGATAATATCACCGAAATCAAGCAATACCCAATTGCCAAGACCGTAACCTTCACGCTGCTTTAATGTATAGCCTGCTTTTTCAAGTTTTTCTTCTACGTTTTCTACAAGGGCATTTACCTGGCTTTCATTTGTACCGTTGGCAATAATAAAATAGTCTGCCAAGGTAGAGATTTCTGAAATATTTATAACACGAATATCTTCACCTTTTTTTTCAGATAAGGCTTCATATGCCAAGCGTGCCATGTTTTTTGCCTGTTCCATTATTTTCCCTCCAATTCGAGTTGATTTCTATAAAATTCATACGTTTCTTTTGTAAGCGCATCAATAACGCTGTTTCGATTTTCCAGAAGATAATTTAATATGTCACCGGAAACCTGCAAGATGGCTTTGTTGATGTCTTCAAATGCCAGTCTGCGTACGAATGAAAGATTTTCTGCATGATGTCTTCCCGGTTCGATATAATCAGCAATATAGAGAATTTTCTCTAACATAGTCATATCAGGGCGGCCTGTAGTGTGATACATTATGGCGCTTAGAACGTCTTCGTCTGTCACTCCATATTTTGACTTCGCCAAATATGCGCCGAGTTTTGCATGAATCAGAGCAGGGTTCTTTTCTTCACTTTCAGATAAAGAAATACTGTATTCTTTACATAAGTTCTTTTGCTCTTCCACCGGCAAACATTTGGCACAATCGTGCAGGAGTCCGGCGGGCATTGCCTGATCTAAATCTACGCCATACTTCATTGCCAATGCTCCTGCCGTGTACATAACGCCTAATGTATGCCGAAACCGTGATACAGTTAATGTTTCTTCCAGAATTTTTTCGATTTCTTCTAATGATTTCATTTATTTTTCACCTCATATAATCCGTGTGACTCGATATACGCAGAGACTTTTTGGGGAACGAGATTGTCGATATTTTCACCGTTCTCCCGTTTTTGGCGAATATCACTTGAAGATATATCTATCAGAGGCATCTTTAGTAATTCGATTTTTGCGCTGTATTTTTCCGTTAAATAAGAAATCTGTTTATACATTTTGTCCATATCTTTATCGTCTCTGCAGGCAGCGAGAATTATGCAGGAATGCATAATCCTAGCAGGTTCTTTCCAAAATTCAATTGTAAAAAGCGAGTCTGCGCCGATAATAAAATAAAATGTATCCTGCGGATATAATTGATGCAACTTCTCCAGTGTTTCATAAGAATAGGAATGTTTTTCTTCTTCGATTTCAAATGTACTTAAACAAAATTCTTCCTTGCCTTCGATTGCCAGTTTAACCATATCTAAACGGAAATCTACGTTAATTTCTTTTGATTTATGAGGCGGATTTCCGTTTGGCATAAACCAGATTTTATCTAATTGAAAATTGTCATAAGCATATGCGCCAAGCATAAGATGACCGTTGTGTATTGGATCAAAAGTTCCACCTACAATTCCAATCTTCATACTATAACCTCTCTCACACATTTATTATTTTGGCAATTCGATTTTCTTTTTATCGTCTTTTCCTTCCTTATATAAAACGATTTTCTTACCAATGACCTGTACAACCTGCGAATGTGTACGCTCTGCAATCATGGCAGCAAGTTCTTTCGGATCATCTGCACAGTTTTTTAAAACGCTGATTTTAATCAATTCGCGTGCAGTTAAAGCCTCTCCAATTGCTTCCGTAAGCGCAGGAGTCATGCTTGATTTTCCGATTTGGAAAATAGGATCCATTGTCATTGCAAGACTTTTTAAATAGGCTCTTTGCTTTGTTGTCATTGTTCTCTTCTCCTTATATGATTTTATTTATAATAATCAAACTGTAATCCGTACATACGAACAGTATCACCTTCCTGGATACCTGCATTCTCAAGTTCGTCCAATATACCTGTATCTTTGAGGAATTTTTGGAAGAAAGCGAACCCTTTCTCAGAATCTAAGTTTGTGTATCCAAGCATTTTTTCGATTTTTGGTCCTTCAACAACATACATATCGTCTTCTTTTTCGACAGTGTATGGTAAATCAATGTGAATCAATTCTTCTTCAGGGAAGTATTCCTGCTCAAATACAATTGTTTCCTGATCTAATGTTTTTAACTGTTCGCTCACATAGTAAAGTAATTCGCGGATTCCCTCTCCTGATACACCGGAAATGGCAAATACTTTGATTCCCTGTGGTTCAAACTCTTTTCGGATTCTCTCTACCGGATCTTCATCTTCAGAATAAATAGCATCAATTTTGTTGGCGGCGATAACCTGCGGTCTTTTAGCAATATCCTCGTTATATGCCTTTAATTCTGCATTTATTTTGTAAATGTCATCAATCGGATCACGCCCTTCCGTGGAAGCGGCATCTACAACATGAATCATCATTTTCGTTCGTTCGATATGGCGCAGGAATTCATGTCCAAGCCCTACTCCTTCAGAAGCGCCTTCAATCAGTCCCGGTATATCTGCAATGACAAATCCGTCTGCACCGTCAATATCGACAACACCTAGGTTTGGGTTGATTGTTGTAAAATGATAATTGGCAATTTTAGGATTTGCGTTTGTTACTCTTGATAAAAGAGTTGATTTTCCAACGTTTGGGAAACCAATCAGTCCCACATCAGCAATTACCTTCAATTCCAATTTTACCCAGAGTTCCTGCGCAGGCTGTCCCGGCTGAGCGTATTTTGGAATCTGCATTGTAGATGTTGCAAAGTGCTGATTTCCAAGACCGCCCTTCCCTCCTTTTAAAATAACCTGTCTTCTGTTATCTCCGGACATATCTGCGATAATTTTATCTGATTCGGCTTCTTTGATAATTGTTCCTTCGGGTACTTTCAGAATAATATCTTCAGCATTTTTCCCATGACAGCGTCTTTTACCACCCTGTTCGCCGTCCTTTGCAACATATTTTCTTCTATGACGGTAATCAGCAAGAGTATTCAATCCTTCGTCAATTTCAAATATGACATCTCCGCCTCTCCCGCCGTCTCCGCCGTCAGGTCCGCCGTTTGGTACATATAACTCTCTTCGGAAACTTACATGACCGTCTCCGCCTTTTCCTGAGCGTATATAGATTTTTGCTCTGTCTGCAAACATATTTTTATTTCCTTTCTATATATCGTCTATATCAAAACAAGGCTCCAAACCAAAAGATTTGAAGCCCATGTTATTCATTATTATTCAACTACTGGATAGATAGAAACCTGTTTCTTATCTCTTCCTTTTCTTTCGAATCTTACAACACCGTCAACTAAAGCGAATAATGTATCATCTCCACCACGTCCTACGTTAAGACCTGGGTGAATTTTAGTTCCACGCTGTCTGTAAAGAATATTTCCAGCTTTTACAAATTGTCCGTCAGCTCTTTTCGCACCTAATCTTTTTGATTCAGAATCTCTACCGTTCTTTGTAGAACCAACTCCTTTTTTATGAGCGAAAAATTGAAGGTTTAATTTCATCATGGCTTACACCTCCTCAAATGTTAAATCAATATACTCTTCGTAACTTTCGTCACTTGCCATCTCTCGTAAACCTAATATCATGGCCTTCAGTAATAATGTCGCTTCTTTCCCGGGTCTGCCATCTATCTTATAATCAATAAAACCTGATTCCTCATCAGAAACTAAAGAAGTCTTTTCTTCAGTAAACTTATCAATGGAATTGATAGTATTGATAATAAGAACGGAAACAGCAGCGCAAACAATATCCTGTCCGGACTCACTGTAACCTGCATGCCCCAATGTCTTAAAGCCGACATACTCATGCTTTTCATTTTTATAAATTGATACCGTAATCATTTATGACACCAATTTCAAATTAAGCGTTGATTTTTTCAATCTTAACAGCTGTGTACTGCTGTCTGTGTCCATTTTTCTTATGGTATCCAGTTTTTCTTTTATACTTGTAAACGATAACTTTTTTTGCTTTTCCGTCACCAATTACTGATGCTTCTACTGTAGCACCTGCTACTGTTGGGTTTCCAACTTTTAATTCAGAATCGCTTACTGCAAGTACCTGGTCAAATGTAAAAGTTTCTCCAGCTTCTACACCAAGTTTTTCTACTTTAATGATATCGCCTTCGGCTACTTTGTACTGTTTACCACCTGTTGCTATAATTGCGTACATATGGCACCTCCTATTTATCATTACTCGCCAACTTCGGTGTTCATTTTCACGAAACTTATAACCTCGTTGTGCGGCATACCGTTGTATTATAGCATCACTTTTTATATGCGTCAACCTATTTTTCAATATTTGTCATTTTATTGTAGCAATATCCAATAATATCTTTTCGAGTGATGATACCGATAAAGTTTCCCTGATCATCTACAACGGGAACAAAGTTTTGATCCATCGCTTTCTCAACTAAGTCTTCAATGTCAGCGTTAATGTTCACTGCCTGATAGTCAGTTCTTCTGTCAATTTCGGTAATTGGAATTAATTCCGCCTCTTTCAAATTCAAATTGTATTTATTTTTAATTCCCCAGAGCAAATCTCCTTCCGTGATACTTCCAACGTATTTTCCGTCTATATTGATCATGGGGATAGAGGAATATTTATGATATTCCATTTTTTCAATCGCCTGTCTTAATGTATCTTCCTTATGTATAAATGCAATTTCACTTTTTGGTTTTAAAAAAAATAATATATTCATTCTATATCCTCTTATTTCATTTAAACTATTTGTCCTTTTAAAATTTTATCAGCGGTCTCAGATGTAAATAAAATACCATGTATGCCCAACTCTTCTGCTGCTCTGACATTTTCTTCTCTGTCGTCAAAGAATAATGCCTCCTCAGGAGCAATGTGGTATTTTTCCAGAAGACGTTCATAAATGAGTTTATCCGGTTTAATACATGTTTCCTCAAAAGAAAAGACTCCGCCGTCAAACGTTTCTATAAATGAAAGTGTTCCCTTTGTCTTCTCATACAGATATTCCGAGTAATTGGACAGAAAAAGAATACGGTAGCCGTTTTTTCTGAAAAATTGTATTAATTTTAATGTATACGGGAAAAGGTAAACACACTTCTCAAGATTTTCATAAACCATGCGTATTTCTTTCTCATATTCGGGAGCGTTTTCAATAAAGAGAGACAGCCATTGTTCAGCATCTGCTCCTCTGTCTCCTTCTTCCCAGTCGCTGTTTAAAAACATGGCATTCGCAATCGTATGAAATACATTGTCGTCGAAAGAAAACGTTTTTAAATAAGACTTCCAGTCATATGCGACAAGGACATTTCCTAAATCAAAAATTACAGTTGTCTTTTTCATGATAAATGCTCCTTATGTAAAAATTACATCTGCAAATTCAGCGCGAACAACGTTTGCCAAATCGTGAGGGGATAATTTCAGTTGCAATCCTAATTTACCGCCACTTACAATGATATGAGGCAGTTCAAATGCAGACCGGTCGATGACCGTCGGAAATTGTTTTTTCATTCCGATGGAAGTACAGCCGCCTCTCACATAGCCGGTCAACGGAGTCAAATCTTTTAACGGAAGCATTTCCAATGATTTCTCTCCCACAGATTTTGCTGCTTTTTTAAAATCGATTTCCTTTTCAATCGGAAGAACAAACACATAATACCCTTTGCTCTTTCCAACCGTAACAATTGTTTTATAAACAATTTCATGTGGAATCCCAAGTTTATCAGCGATATGAATACCGTCAATGAACTCGTCACATTCGTAAGTCATCATCTCAAATGTAATTTTATTTCTTTCCAGTATATGGACGGCATTCGTTTTTGTTTCTTTTTTTGCCACAAAATTACCCCCTTATATTTTCGTGTAATGGTTTTCGGACTTTTTTTCGGGTGATTTCTACCAGCTGCAGCTTAGTGACATCAACGAGAACAGTCTGTATAGGATCTTTTCGCAAATGTATTTTAAGATAATTTAACAGTTCTTCCCACTTTTCTTTGTCGTCCAAATTAATGAAATCAACCAAAATGATTCCGGATAAATTCCTCAGGCGGATTTGCCTTGCCACTTCTTTTGCCGCTTCTATATTAATCTTTAAATAAGCAACTTCGTCCCTTTTTTTTCCTATACATTTTCCCGTATTTACATCAATGACAGTCAACGCCTCCGTAGGCTGGATAACCAAATATGCACCTGATTTAAGCCAGACACGTTCTTTCAGAGCATTTTGCAGAACAGTTTCAATGCTGTATAATTTTGCCAGAGGAAGTTGCTTATCTTCATATAATCGCAGTTTGTCTAAATCTTCCGGTTGTTCCCGTTGTAAGAAAGAATATACATGATTGTAAATCTCTTTATCTTCAATCACAATATCCGTAAGTCCCTCCTGATAAATGTTCTTTAAATCTGCAATATACGGTTTTTCATTTTCTTTCAGACATGAGAAACAGACACGGGTAGGAGCAATGCGAAAAATGTATTCATATTCCTCAATTAAACGGTTTATTTCTTCTGCAATATCACAGACTGCTGCTCCCTTTGCGTTTGTCCGCAGAATAAACCCATATTTTTCGGAGTGATACGGTTCCATAAATTGTCTTAATTCTTCACGTTTTTCTTTATCTATTTTAGATGAAAAACTGATACGGTTGTCACCGACAGTCAGTACACAATATTTCCCCGTAAAACTGATTTTTCTTGTCACGGCAGGCTGCTTTGTTTTGATTGCTTCCTTACTGATTTGTACAATCAATTCCTCGCCAACACGAAGCGGTTTATTGCCGTGCTCAGTCATATCATAATAACATTCCACACCCTTATCAATCTCGATAAAGGCGGCCTGAATGTTAGAAACAATTTTTTTTACTTTTCCAATATATATATTTCCAAGTCTGTATTTATCTTCTGTATTGCTTATATGAAGTTCAACTATTTCATCATTCTCCTTAACGGAAGTCAGCACATTTTCCTGTAGTTTTGTCATGATAAGTTTACGATCCAATTTTTGTACCCAAACTTTCCAGAGAAACGAATTCTCTTTTTTCTTCTGATCCGGCATTGGCATATACTTCCAGCCGATGATGAGAAAATGTGATTGAGGAGGAATCTATTCCTAAATAGTTTAAGAATGCTTCCATAACCAGTCCCGGCTTTAAATTCTCTACGCTTCCGGTTGCCACGAAAGAGTACAGAGAATTTTCTCTCACCTCAAACTGATATATCATCGGCTTAATATTTACTTCTTTTTCGCTTTTCTTTGTCTTCTTTGTAATAATAATTTCGTCCTGAGCAAAAAAGTCTTTTGCCTTTTCTTTCCAATCTGCCGGCAATTCCCCATTTTTTACGGTGGAAACATAGTCGGCAGCGGCAACAATTGCCATTCCTGTTTTCTTCTTATCCTCAGAAATCTCCACGAAACTTACAATTTCCATTCCTTCAACCATAACGTCATTTAAACGTTTTACGGCAACATCGGAAGCAATCGGTTCTGTCAGTTCGATATCAAAATATTCTCCGTCGCTTGTCACACCCACTCCAAGAGGGTTAGCAAAGGACATAATCATATGTGGACTGTATCCGCCGGAAAAAGCGATTGGAATATCTGCTCTTCTCATTGCTTTTTGGAAATATCTCATAATGTCGAGATGTCCGATGAATTTCATCACTCCATATTTCTTAAATTTAATTCTTGCCTTCAATGCAGACACCTCCTCCGTAAATTGCAGCACCGCAGCCTGAACAGCCCATGCGACAGTTAGGCGTTACTTTTCCTTCCATTGCGCGAGTCCATTCACGTATAAGGAATTTCTTTGTCACACCGATGTCGATGAAATCCCACGGGAAAATTTCATCTAATTCACGTTCACGCAAATTATAAAATCCAATGTCAATTCCCGTATTTTCAAAAGCCTGCAGCCATAAATCATTTTTAAAATATTCGGACCATGAGTCATATAGACAGCCTAACTTATATGCTTCTAAAAGCGCCTTGCCGACTTTTCTGTCGCCTCTTGCAAATACACCTTCAAGTACTGTTACATCTGCTTCATGCCAGTTATATTTTAAACTTTTCTTATTTAATTGAGCCTTCATTTCATTATTAACGATATGTGCTTTCCCGATATATTCCTCGCTTGTACACATAGATGCCCACTGGAATGGAGTAAATGGTTTTGGAACGAAGAAAGAAGTACTTGCAACAATCTGACATTTACCGTTTCGATTTTCTTTCGGCACTTCATAATAGCGTTTGGCAACCTTTTCTGCCAAGTGTGCAATTTCTTTCATATCATCTTCGGTTTCTGTAGGAAGCCCCAGCATAAAGTATAATTTTACTCTCGACCAGCCACCCTCAAAAGCCTGTCCTGCTCCCTCTAAAATAATTTCTTCCGTAAGCCCTTTGTTAATGACATCACGAAGTCTTTGTGAGCCTGCTTCAGGGGCAAAAGTAAGACTGCTCTTTCTAATATCCTGCACTTTTCCCATGACATCTAATGAAAACGCATCAATTCGCAGTGACGGAAGAGAAATATTAATTCCTTTTCCTTTAAATTCTTCAATTAAAAATGTTACAAGTCCTTCCAGTTGCGTATAGTCACTTGAACTGAGGGAACTGAGGGAAATCTCCTCATGTCCTGTATTTTTAAGCATCTGATAAGCGTAGTCTTTCAACTTCTCCAAATTTTTCTCTCTTGTCGGACGGTAAATCATACCTGCCTGACAAAATCTGCAGCCACGGATACAGCCTCGCATAATTTCCAGTACCACTCTGTCCTGTGTTACTTTAATGAAAGGAACGACAGGTTTTACCGGATATGAACTTTCGCTTAAATCAGAGACCATTTGTTTGCGAATCTTTTCCTTTGCGTGAGTGTTATTCGGAGTAAAGGATAAAATAGTACCGTCCTCTTTATATTCCACGTCATAAAATGCCGGCACATACAGTCCTTCAATCTCTGCTGCCATCTCTAAAAACGTCTGTCTTGTACCGCCGTTTTTCTTATTTTCCTTATAGGCGTCAAGCAGTTCGTTGTAGACAGTTTCTCCTTCGCCGATATAGAAAATGTCGAAAAAATCTGCCAAAGGCTCAGGGTTATATGTACATGGGCCTCCGCCGATAACAATCGGATCCTCCTCTCCTCTGTCTTTTGCAAAAAGAGGAATCCGGCTTAGGTCAAGCACCTGTAAAATATTTGTATAACACATTTCATATTGGATTGTAATTCCTAAGAAATCAAAGTCTTTAACAGCGTCCTGCGACTCCAGTGCAAAGAGAGGAATATGTTCTTCTCTCATAATTTTATCCAAGTCTACCCATGGAGAATATACACGTTCACACCATACGTCGTCTCGTCGGTTAAACATATCATAAAGAATCTGAATACCTAAATGTGACATACCGATTTCATATACGTCCGGAAAACACATGGCGAAACGTATATCCACCTCATTTTTGTCTTTCATCACTGAGTTGACCTCATTCCCGATGTAGCGGGCGGGTTTTTCTATTTTTAATAATATTTCATCATCTAAAGCTAATTTTCTCATATATTTCCTTTCTGATTTTTTGTGTTTTTGCTCAAAAATTCGATTTGAGCAACTGGAGTATATGTCCATCACTAAAAACACTGCGCATAATTATACAACACGATTCAACATTGCATAATCATCTGATATGTGATTGAAATATTCCAATCTATATTATTATATACATTTTAGAGAGGAACTTCAAGCAAATCTCTTTTTCAAGATAAGTTATTCCTTCACCAACTCAATAAAATTCCTCATCTGTTTCGTAACCCATTTGTTTTTATGATAAAACAACTGGCTATACATTTTCACACCCGGTAAATTTGTCCGTACTTGTGAAAGTACATTTTTTTCCAGTTCCCTTTGCACCGTAAATTTAGGGAGAAACGAAACCCCCATTCCTCTTTTCAGCAGATTTATAATTGTCTCCGTATTTCCGATTTCCAAAATAGGATTGATTTCCAAATCCTTTTCAGAAAGCAGTCTTTCCAATTCATATTGATACGCGGCTCCCATTTCAGTCAAAATGAATGGTTTTTCAATCAACTTCTGAACAGGTACTTTATCTGAAAAGTTTTCTGTTCTATCCGCCAATGTGACAAAAACAATCTCCTCCTCCATGATAGTTGCACGGGTCCACTCTCTCCCTAATATTTTTTTATCTAACGTATAGATAAGGTCGAGTTCATTACTTTTTGCCATTTCCATCAGTTCATTGGTTGTCCCTGATTTAATTGTTACCTGTACGTTGGGACAGATCTGGTAAAATTTTAAGAGCAAATCAGGAAGGAGCGCCGTACAAATGGATTCCACACCGCCGATGCGCAGTGTCCCTTCCAAAATATCACTTTGTTTAGCGAAATCTCTTGCGTTATCAGTAACCCGCATAATGTCATTGGCATAAGAGACAAACTCCTGTCCCTTTTCTGTTAAATAAACCCGTTTCCCAATACGTTCAAACAGTTGGGTCTGCAATTCGTTTTCCAGTTGCTGTATCTGAACGGTCACGGCAGACTGCGAATATCCCAACTGTTCTGCTGCCTTAGAAAAATTTTGTGTTCCCGCCACCTTTAAAAAAGTATTAATATTTCGTAATTCCATAACTACCTCTCTATATTAAAAAAAATCATATATATTATAAAATATATAAATTTTACATATATGCAAGTTTAGTGTACACTACTGTACAGTGACAGTAAAGAGAGGAGTTTTGCAAAATGATAAATAGTGAAAATATTTTAAACAGCGCACAGTTGGAGGAAGCCATCGAAAATTTTGTACATGAGTTCTGTGCGGAAAAACATGATATACATTCCCAAAAAGTAACATGGTATACATCAGAAGGACAGATTGAAAAAATAAAACAGATTGGTATTTCTAAAGACGGACGTCCTGTAGATGAAGTGATTGCAGAAATGTCAAAAGAAGTTTACCGCTATCGCGGTGATGCAAATCACCCAAGATTTTTTGGATTTGTTCCGGGTCCCGCTTCTTCTGTTTCGTGGCTTGGAGATATTATGACATCTGCTTATAATATTCATGCAGGAGGAAGTAAACTTGCTCCTATGGTAAACTGTATTGAGCAGGAAGTTCTACGCTGGCTCTGTGAACAGGTGGGATTTACGAAAAATCCGGGTGGAGTTTTTGTCAGTGGCGGTTCTATGGCAAATATTACTGCACTTACGGCGGCACGCGACTGTAAATTAAATGATGAGAATCTGCATCTTGGTGTTGCCTATGTTTCAGACCAGACACACAGTTCCGTGGCAAAAGGGCTTCGCATTATCGGTATTCCAAACAGTCGTATTCGCAGTGTTGCAACGAACTCTGCATTTCAAATGGACACAGATATGTTGAAAGAAATGATTGCAAAAGATAAAGAAAACGGGTTGATTCCATTTGTGGTAATCGGAACAGCGGGAACAACAAATACGGGAAGTATCGATCCCCTCGAAGAAATTGCAGACATCTGTGCCAACAACAATATGTGGTTCCATATTGATGGTGCATATGGTGCTTCTGTTCTGCTCAGCCCAAAATACAAACATTTATTAAAAGGCACAGAACTGGCGGACAGTATCAGTTGGGACGCACATAAATGGCTTTTCCAGACATATGGCTGCGCAATGGTTTTAGTAAAAGATATTAAACATTTATTCCACAGTTTCCATGTAAACCCGGAATATTTAAAAGATGTAGAGGGAGACATGGAGCATATAAATACATGGGATATCGGAATGGAACTGACAAGACCTGCACGCGGATTAAAATTGTGGCTGACTTTACAGGTGCTTGGTACACGTTTAATCGGAAGTGCCATCGAACACGGTTTTCAACTTGCAGAATGGGCAGAGGAAGCATTAAATGAATTGGACAATTGGGAAGTTATCTCAAAGGCACAACTGGCAATGCTCAACTTCCGTTACGCAGCAGATGATTTGACAGATGAGCAAATGGATTTATTGAACGAAAAAGTTTCTGAAAAAATCGTAGAAAGCGGTTACGCTGCCGTATTTACAACGATTTTAAACGGAAAGAAAGTTCTCCGCATCTGTGCACTGCACCCTGAAACAACCAGAGATGATATGCGGACAACAATTCATCTGCTTGACACATATGCAAGAGAACTGCATGAAAAAATGAAAAAATAAAAAATAGTGATAGAAAAAGTTCTTCTATGGTAAAACAAAAACCATAGAAGAACTTTTTATTCCCCTTTTCGCACCTGCTCAATATATTCCGCCATATCCTCCGAAACATTATCAAACAAATATTGCTTATTCTTTACCGGCTGATTCAGATGTTCCTTTCTGATTTCCTCATTTGCAATAAGAATCTCTTCCAAAAGTCCTTTGGCAGACAAACGGTTTGCGCCCTGTCCCATAATAATCATCTGTTCCAATCCGTCAGAAGTTGCAACCGTCACTTTATAATGTTTTCCGAGTTCGTGAACAGTTTTTTCGATATACTGGTCGGCGGTTTCAGCCTCTTTTGTATAGACAACATGGATATTGTGATATTTTTGTACTTCACCTACATTTCCCGGAACTTTATATGCATCAAAAACAAGAATTAATGTACATTGACGATATCCCTGATAGTTACTTAAGATATCCATCAATTTATTTCTTGCCCCCTCTATGTTTACTTCGGACAGTTCTTTTAAATCTTCCCACGCAAAAATAATATTGTAGCCGTCAACAAGAAGATATTCTTTGTCATATTCTTTTTTCTTCTGAGTTCTTCCGGCGATGACAGGGGAAGAAATTTGCTTTTTGAAATTATTTTTCTTACGTTTAACCGGACCGTAAGTACGCTCGAAAATTTCCAGCAGTTCTTCCTCATCAATCACAGGAGGGAGATATGCACTTTGGTGAGAAATTTCCTTTTCAGTTTTCTTTTCCTGCGGGGAAGTGTGCATATATTCTTCTACGTTATCCCAACTTACATTAAATCCGGCGCCGTGTGAACAGAAAACAGAACCTGTTGGGTTTTCCAAATCAGACTCAGAGTCGTACTGTATTTTCTCAATTACTTCCTCGGCATTATGGCAAGGCTCATATCCCCTTAAAGAACAGAATAGGCGGCCATGTCCTTTTGTATAGGCAAGAACTTCTTTCTGATATTCCTGCATATGTACTACAGGGGCAGTTCCTGTTAAAACACTAATTTCTCCCTCTGATTCCGGGAGGGAAAAATCCGCCTGCATTCTCTGTAAATCAGACATTGCCCGACCGACCATTTCACTTGGAATTTCCAATCTGTACTCATATACAGGTTCAAGCAGAATGGATTCAGCACGCTTCAATCCCTGACGTACGGCGCGATAAGTTGCCTGACGGAAATCTCCGCCTTCCGTATGTTTTATATGCGCTTTACCGGTTGTAAGAATAATATTCATATCTGTAACCTCAGAACCGGTAAGAACTCCTCTATGCTGCTTCTCTTCCAGGTGTGTCAGAATAAGGCGCTGCCAGTTACGGTTTAAAATATCTTCACTGCACTCTGTAGAAAAGTGAAGACCGCTTCCTAGCTTGGCAGGTTCTAAGCGAAGTCTGACTTCCGCGTAATGTCTGAGAGGTTCAAAATGTCCTGCCCCCTCCACTGTTTCTTTAATCGTTTCTTTATAGATTATCTGTCCCTGCCCAAAGGAAACGTCTGTATGGAAACGCTCGGAAATTAAACTTTTTAAAATCTCCAACTGGATTTCTCCCATAACCTGCGCATGAATTTCGCCCGATTCTTTATTCCGGACAATATGTAACTCCGGTTCTTCCTCTTCCAACTGCTTTAAATTCAAAAACATTCCATGTATATCAGAACCTTCCGGAAATTGAATACGGTATGTTAAAACAGGTTCAAGCATCGGTTTTTCGGATTGAAGTTCTTTCCCAAGTCCCTCCCCTGCTTTTGAGGAAGTTAAACCCATGACGGCACAAATGGTACCTGCGGCTACTTCATTTACCGCCTGATAGGAGGTACCGGAATAAATACGAATTTGTTCTACTTTTTCGTCCTCTTTTATTTTTTCTTTTACTTTTAACGTTCCACCTGTGATTTTCAAATGACTCAAACGGTTTCCCTGTTGGTTACGGGAGATTTTATATACTTTTGCGCCAAATTCTTCGCCATAGTCTTTCTTGTCTGTATATTGATAAATACCTTCTAAGAAAGTCTCGATTCCCTCTAATTTCAGTGCTGAGCCAAAATAACATGGAAACAGTTTACGGTTTTCAATAAGTTTCTGTATATCGAACCGGGAAATGGACTCGGTTTCTAAATACTTTTCCAAAAGCAGTTCATCGCACATTGCCACGTTTTCCATAAAGCTTTCTTTTGCCTCTTCACCATCAAAGGCGATACAATGTTCATTCAACCGGTTTTGAAGTTCTTTTATTAAACGTTTTTTGTCTGTTCCCTGTTGATCCATTTTATTCACGAAGAGAAAAACAGGAATATTGTATTTTTTCAGTAATTTCCACAATGTCTGCACATGACTCTGCACACCGTCCGCACCGCTGATAACGAGAATGGCATAATCCAGCACCTGTAAAGTACGCTCCATTTCAGCGGAAAAGTCAATATGTCCGGGTGTATCCAAAAGAGTTATTTCTTTCTCTTTTAAAACAAAATTTGCCTGTTTTGAAAAAATGGTAATGCCTCGTGAGCGTTCAAGAGCATCTGTATCCAAAAAAGCATTTTTGTGGTCTACGCGTCCAAGTTTGCGAATGTGACCTGTCGTATACAGAATACTCTCGGCGAGAGTTGTTTTCCCGGCGTCCACATGGGCTAAAATACCAATAGTTAATTTGTTACTTTTCATTATTTATCTCCTATTTCGGAAAATATTGTCTCGAGTGTAGAGGACGCCTCCGCATAAGCATAATAATTTCCGGCTGTTAAACTTTTTTGTATAGTTGACTGTGTTACCCCGAGACGTCCGGCTGCAGACGTCTGGGTATCATCATATTTTATCATATTATAAATGATTTCCCGCTGCCTGTCACTCCATGATAATTCTAAAGTGGACAATAGAGAAAAAATTGTATTGATAAGATGGATTCTATCGTTTCGTTCTTCCGCCGTCAACAGATAAGTATCGGAAAAAGCCATCTGTTTCTTTTTTTCCCTGCTTTGCAAAAAGCGTAAAGCTTCTCTCGCTTTTTCATATCCGGGACCGGAAACGGTGATGGCATTGTCCGATTGAAAATCTGTTTCAATTTCACCTATTCCGATTCCAAAGCGTATTTTATCCGGGTGCATTGCATTTTTTATTTCTAACAACAGTTTTGTCAAATTACAACCTTTGCATATAAGCCCCTGAAATTCATTTTCAATAGTAGGCATAAATTTTGCGGAAATATCTTCATCGTGTTCCGTATTAATTTTTTCCAGAACAGTGATAAGTTTCCGATGCTGCTCTTTATTTTCTTCTGAATGTTTTGCCGGGAGAACTTCTCCGACAATCGAAATATATGGTTTAGAAAAAAAGAAGAAAAACATAAAAACACCTCCCTTTTATACGTGTATTATATTCCTAATTTTATCAATAATCAATAATCATTCATTAAAATAGGAATATTATTAAATATAGATAATATTAGGAATAATACCTCATTGTGTCTTATGTCAACTATATATTTGTAAAAAAATAAGGAAGTGTTCTGCACTCCCCTATCTCATATATCCATGTGTTAAAATAATTTTATCAATTAACTTAGATGCCTCACTCCGTGTTAATGTCTCTAAATCTGTTTCTTCGCTAAGAGAATGATATTCTAACAATGACGTTAAATAGATCAATTGTTTTTTGGTAATCTTCTGCACCTTTTTGGGTTTATAGCATAGTGTTTCCGGAGTAAAGAGTGACGGTTCGGAAACTTCAAAATCATGTGCAAGCATGTGATACAATTTTGCCGTTGCCAGAGCATCATGATAAGCACGATGGGCAGATGCGTTAACAATATTGTAGTATGTACACAGACTTTCCAAACTTTTCGATTCTAAATTTTTATGTACCTTCCGCGCAATTTTCAGCGTATCAATTCCTTCTTTTTCAAAATGAAGTCCAAACCGGGCTGCGTATGTTTTCATGAATTTATAGTCGAACATTATGTTATGTCCAAGCAAAAAGTAACCGTCACAAAACTTTATAAAGTCTTTAATAGTTTCTTGCGTATCTCCTGCATTTTTAACCATATCATCTGTAATTCCGGTCAGATTTGTAATTGTATTTGAAATGGATATAGGCGGTTTTAGAAACCGTGCAAATCGATCCACAACTTTCCCGTTATTTACCTTTACAGCGCCTATCTCTATAATGTAATCCTTTTCTTCACTTAATCCGGTTGTTTCCAAATCAAAGGAGATGTATGTTTTTCTCATGTAAATTAAATTCCTTTCTTAAGCGGACAGTTTGCAAATAAATCTGAAACTGCTTTTTCGTAAGCCAACAGTTTTTCAGATTTTTTTATTTTCTTCATATATTTTTCAGCGTGATCAAAAGACTGTATCAGATAAGACCAGAGTTCTTTCATTTTGAAAAGAACATTTCTTTCTCCTGAACTGATTTCCTGATAATCCATGTAAATGTCATCGTGAAATTTTTTTAAAGTATTTATGTCTAATTTCTTTCCATTTGCAATGGCATCAAACAGTGACGGATTGGCAACTGCCCCTCTTCCGCACATAATCTTTTCCACGGTAGGAAAGTGTTCGCTAAACTTCTGAAAATCTTCTACCGTATAAATATCTCCGTTATAACAGAGGGAATGTCTGCTCATTTCCACAGCCTCTTTGAAAATCTGCAGATTTGGCTTGTTCTTGTAAAAATCCGTCTGTAATCTTGGGTGGACGATCAACTCTTCCAAAGGATATTTATTATAAATCTCAATAAGGCGATGGAACTCGTCCGGAGAGGTTTTTCCGATACGTGTTTTTACGGAGATTTTCATGTCCAGTTTAGAGTAAATATTATCCAAAAACCGATCCAATTCTTCAGGATAGGCTAAAAAACCAGAACCTTTCCCTTTTGCGACAACCGTTCCTGACGGACACCCCAAATTCAGATTGATTTCCTTATAACCCATATTCTCTATTTCTTTTGCTGTCGTAATAAAATCTTCTGCCTTATTTGTTAAAAGTTGAGGGACAACGTATAGACCGTGATTATGTTCTGTAGAAAGTTCTTTTTTCTCCCTTGTATTAAATTTCTTGTTTGGGTGTGGAACAATAAACGGAGTAAAATACTTATCCAGCGGAAGAAAGTATCTGTGATAAGCGTTTCGGAAAATATAAGTGGTCACCGATTCAAGCGGTGCTAAATAGTAGTTCATAATCTATTCTCTCCTTGTCAGCAGTTGAAGTGAAGTTTTCAGTTTCTCTAACCGATCATAAAACTGTACGTAAAAATCTTCTTCCTGATGATATGGTTCTAAAAAGAAAGTCTGTAAAATAAGCATATTTATTTTTTTCACTTTCTCATCGTTTTGAAGTGTTGCCAGTGTTTTTTGCATATCCGTTAGAAAATAATGCCAGTCAGAAATATATTTTTCATTTTTCTTTAAATCAGGAGTATCAATCCATTTCTTCACTTTGACTTTCGTCCGATTTTCTTTTTTACATTCGTGAATCTGCAGAAAATATTGAAAAGATTTTCCGTCATAATATCTTCCCAACGGGAACAGACGGCAGATTCCCGGTCGGATTGCATGAACGCTGCATCTCCCTTCCGCATTTAGAAAGGCACATTTTTCCTCAGTTCCACTCATTTGTAAATTAGGCAAAATGATGCCTTCCACAACATTTAATTCCAGTTTATCCGCCAAAAGTTCCTCAAATTTTTGACGTAAACCGAAAGTCAGACGATATATATCTAAAGGATCAAGAACGATTGATTGTCCCATTTTCTGACAGCAGGCTGAACAGCCCCGACAATCATTGCAATCCGCTTTTACTAAGTCATTGGCAGTATATAATTTTCCGTCGGAAATTTCTTCCATACTTACTTCTCTTCTCACGTAAATTCTCCTTTATACTTCTGTTTTCTTTAAAATATCTAAAGTATGTGCGCCTGCTCCTAATAATTCAGGTCTTTCACATGTAGATAAATGATACTGTATAAATGTTTCAAATGTCTCCGGTGTCATGGCGTTTAAAACAGGCCGCATATAATTGGCAGGACCATCTGCGGAAATCAGTTTAATTCTTTCTAATCCCGCACCTTTCCGCACCTCATCTATATCCTCAATACGGACATAATCGTATAAATCTTCCGGTTGGGAAACAACATGAAATTCTTCGTTTACCTTGCCGGTTTTTATACTTTCTTCTATGTGGTTTTCTTTAAATCCGTAAGTTAGAATGCTGTATTCATTCATGCAATAAGCAACGAGAATGATTCCGTCTTTCTTCGCAACCCTTTTTGCTTCTTTGAGAGCTTGTATTTTATCTTCCATTGTATAGAGGTGGTACATGGGACCGAAGACAAGAACCATATCAAAAGTATTATCCTGAAAACGTGACAGATTTAACGCAGTCCCCTGATATGCCTTTACACTACTTCCTTTTGATTTTAAAATGCCGAGATTGTATTTTACAAGTTCAACTGCAGTTACATCATACCCTTCTTCAGCAAGGGATACGGAATATCGTCCCGTTCCGGCACCTACGTCAAGAATGCTCGCCTGTCCTTTTCCTTTTAAATATTCATGTATATATGTCATGGAAGTAATAAATTCCACCTGTCCATGTCTTCTTGTCAGTCTCTTTTCCTCACAAAATTTATTATAATATTTTTCTAATTCAACTGTCATCTATAACGTACCTTTCATTATTTTTTTAAGCGATTATATAAGACAAAGCCTCCTGCCAAAACAATTATATATATAAGTAGAAAAATCTCTGTTATCCCTGTTTTTGGCATAAACGCAAGATATATAGGCAGGGCTATAACCATAATCGGAAACAGTGTTTTGAAAATAGAATAGAGTATTTTTCTCTTTCCCGATACATCTTTCGGTTTTATTTTATCTGCCTCTTTTGTTTTGCAGACAATATTTGCTCCAAAGTGCCCAAACTCTCTGTATGCCGTGTATGCGATGCCATCCAGTTCAAATTCGGGATACATGCTCTCTTTTGTAATAAAAATAGACAAATGATTGTCCTCTGCATATTTAAGTAATTCTTCTGTAAATTCAGCCGGATTCATACACATTGTATCAGGGCGAAACGAAAACGTACATACTGCCTCCGCCTGTGCCATTTTTTTAAAGTCTTCAATAATATCAGCAAAAACAGAACCGTTTTTCTCTTCTCTCTCCATAGCAGCCAGATATTTATCTATATCCAAAGAACTTAATGTATTTGGTTCTACTTTATCACAAAAAGAAATGGCGTCCTGTAATTTTTCTCTTTCCTTTTCCAAATATTCTTTCTGTGTGTTGATTGCTTTTGAAAGAGAAATTTCTTCTGCAAGAACTTTTCGTATCTCTTCGATAGGCATATCCAACTTTCTTAATAATTTAATAATCTTTAATGTGCGTATGTCTTCATCGTCATATTCCCTGTAACAATTTTCTTCATTTCGCTTTACAGAGAGAAGTCCTTTCTTTTCATAATAACGAATATTTTGTTTTGTAATTCCTGTCTGTTCCTCAACGGATTTAATATTTAGCATTTTTATTGCCCCTTTTCTTATTTTCTGCCTAGAATATAAGGGATATAGCAGGTATAAGGTCAATATCTTTTTGATTTTATTGTTCGCTTTCTATCCATTGGCGCAATTCCTGCATTCTGATATCCGTGGAAGCGATGGTATCCGCACATTTTTTTAATTCTTCACATATTTCCTGCTGATTGGAAATATTTTTCTTATATCGTATCTGATGCTCCAAACTTGCCCAAAAGTTCATGGCTACTGTACGAATCTGAACTTCCACACGCATAGGTTGCTTACAATCCGAAAAGAATACAGGTATCTCCAAAATTAAATGATAACTGCGGTAACCGTTAGTTTTAGGATTTTTAATATAATCCTTTACTTTAACAACCGATATATCATCTTGTTTTGTAAGCATTTCCGAGACACGGTAAATATCTTCAATAAATGGACAGATAACACGTATTCCGGCAATATCATTTAGATTTTCCTGTATATCTTCAATATTAAATTTTTTACCTAAACGCTGTAATTTTCCTGCAATACTGATAGGTTTCTTTATCCGGCTTTGAATGCTTTCGATAGGATTTCTATCCCCCTCCAATGACAATTCATCGTTTAAAACCTCAAGTTTTGTTGTCACCTCGCGAATTGCCGAGCGATACTTCATCATTAATTTATTGAATTCCATTAAATTTTCTACAACATTCTCGCTGTTTTCTTTTAGAAAAAGAGTCATTAATTCTTCTTCTTCGTGTTTTAACATATTTTTCTTCCTTCCTATTTGTGATATGGTTCACCGTTTATGATGCGGTAACTGCGGTAAATCTGTTCCAACAGGATAACCCGCATTAACTGGTGCGGAAAAGTCATTTTAGAAAAACTGAGCGCATAATCAGAACGTTTCAACACTTCCTTTCCAAGTCCGATAGACCCTCCAATAATAAACGTAATATGGCTCGTACCCTGTACTCCTAATTTTTCAATCTTATCGGCAAATTCTTCCGAAGTAAGTTGTTTTCCCGCTATCTCCAAAGTTATCACATGCGTATCTTCTTTTACATATTTCATAATACGTTCTGCTTCTTTAGAACGTATCTGGTCTTCCACTATCCCGCTGGCCGTATCGGGAGTTTTTTCATCGGCCACTTCTATAATCTCTAATTTGCAATATTTACTTAAACGTTTTGCATATTCTGCAATGGCGTCCTTCAGATATTTTTCTTTTAATTTTCCAACGGTAATGACTGTAATTTTCATTTTTTTCATTCCTTCAACTAAAAATGTCTTTGTGCGAAACATCACACAAAGACATTTTATAATATTTCTCTATAGACGTAAAGAGACTCTCGGTTATTTATTTGATAAATAACCTGGATTTAATTATTACCTTTAAAAATAAACTGCATAAAACGAACGAATGTATATATTACAAACAAGGTGGCAATCACTGTTTCTATCAAAACAAGATACTGAAGAATTGGTAACGGCTGTTTCATATTCGCAAGACAAGCCATTGTCTGTTTCGTTGCGATTGCACTAATTACAAACGGGAATGTAAATGCCGCATAACTTGGATAGAATTTTAATTTTAAATAACCAATCGCTTTCACAAGTGCCAAAATATAAAGCACCGTTGCCACGAGCAGCAGCGCTAATAAAAATTCTTTTGATTTTGGTGTTACGGACTGTACATATCCGGCAATGCAAAGACTCGTAGGAGCCGCATAAATACAGAAAAGTGGTTTTGCAGGTTCAGGAACATCTGTATACTTCACATAACGTATTGTCACAAGAACTAATAACAAAAGCAATGTAATGAGTCCAAACCAAAATGCATATGTACCAATTTTAATTTCTTCAAAAACCGGTGCCGTAACCGCAGCAACGGCAATTCCGACATATACAATAAAATAACTGGCAAAAACTTTCGCCATTTGAATCTTCAACATGAATTTTAGTGTAAAATAAATAATCAATACAATATGTAAACCAATTGCAAAAAACCAAATAAGTTTTGCGCCTGTGCCAATAAATGGTTTGACGTAAGTGCTCAGCAGCATCAACGCCATCGGAAAAGTGCCGGACACACTCGCCATAATTGGATTCTGCATATCCTCTTTTATCATTCCCGGAAACATAACCAGTTTCAAAAGGATAAGTATAAGTAAAAATGCTGCTGCTATTCCACAGGCATATCGAACGCCCTCTCCATAACTTTGTAACAGATTCCCAAGAGCAGCAAATCCAAGCATAACTCCGCAAAGAGGAATCGGAACTTTTTGTATTAGTTTTTTCATCTTAATCTCTTCCTTTATCTTAAATTTCATCAAGCGTACGTCTTGGCGCCGGCTCATCAATCTCATCTAGATTCTTAATTCCTAATTCGCGGCAAATAATCTGAGCAACTTTCCATGTGCAAAGTCCTGTAAAAAAGATACATTGTTCTTTATGTTCTCCACGGCCTTTATCAAACTCTTTGGTAAGAACACGACAACAAATTGCATTTTTACCATTTGCCTCTTTAAACCAATCATGAAGTTCTTTTGTAAGTTCCATACACTTTATACTTTTAGGATTCGTTGGTCCGTCCTGTTCGGTTCGTCCAAAAAATAGTCCAAGTGCAAGAATCCCTCCGTTAAATGCTCCACAGACACAACCGGATTTTCCGGCACCTACCGCCATACCTGAAGCCATCGCGATAACTTCTTCAGGAATATCCAGTTTAAACTCATCTCTGATAGCGCTTACTAAAGCCTCACAACAGTAATATCCTTCCTTAAATTTCTTCTCAGCCACTTGTTGAACACTTCTTGGGCTGATTTCAGTCACTCCAATTTTCATTGTTATGTCCTCCTATGTATAAATTCTCTACCACCATAGTTTAACATATAATAAGGAGTTATTCTTATTGTTTATTTTAATACATCTATTGATATATTGTATAAATCATGTTACTTTTTCTTTTCCGGCAACTGAACGAGAACAACCGCCATAAAAACGATTACACAGCCGACAATCTCTTTAGCACTTAATGCTTCACCTAAAATAATCCAGCCCGCCAGTACAGAAATAACCGATTCAAGACTTAAAATCATTGAAGCGACAGTGGGACTTATATTTTTCTGCCCGATAACCTGCAGTGTATAAGCAACGCCACAGGACATGACTCCTGCATATAAAATCGGCACGATTGCATCTAACATTGCAGCAGGATTTGGATTTTCCACCAATATTGCACCGATAACGCTGATAAAACCGCTGACAAAGAACTGAATGGCAGACAAGACGACACCGTCTGCTTTCGGAGAAAAATGATCAATGATTAAAATATGTATTGCAAACAAAATGGCACAGACAAGTATAAGAAAATCTCCTTTTCCAATAGAAAAATTTTCATTTATGCAAAGCAGATATAATCCGATAACTGCCATAACGGCGCCCAGCCATATTTTCTTTGCAATCTTTTTGCCAAAAAATAATTCTATCAGCGGTACGATAATAATATATAAGGTTGTAATAAATCCCGCTTTTCCTACAGTGGTATGCTGAATTCCCATTTGCTGAAGCAGACTCGCACCGCAAAGAGCGATACCACAGCAAACGCCTCCTATCCATGCTGTTTTTTGATTCTTTCTCTTTTCTTCCAATGTTTGATTTTTTAAAAGGGGATTTTTCTTTGAGCGGTATACGATTAGCGGAATTAACACCGTTCCGCCGATCAAAAATCTGGCAGCATTAAAAGTAAACGGACCTATATAGTCCATTCCTACACTTTGTGCCACAAAAGCAGTCCCCCAAATGACTGCCGTCAATAAAAGTAATATACTGTTTCTTATTTTTTCTTTTTGCATAATTTCTGCCCCCTGCTAAAATTTCCTATAGATACTGTTACAATATGTATTGCAACATAAAAATATCTTTGGACAAAACGCCCAAAGATATTTTACAGTAGTTCTTCTAAATAATCTATATCACTCTCTATTTGTTTGAAAGATATTCGTGAATTCCTTTTGCACCTGCTTTTCCTGCACCCATCGCTAAAATAACAGTTGCTGCACCTGTTACGGCATCACCACCGGCATAAACACCTTCTTTTGTTGTTTTTCCTGTTTCTTCTTCCGCAACGATACATTTCCATTTATTAATTTCCAGTCCTTCTGTTGTTGAAGAAATTAATGGGTTTGGAGATGTACCGAGTGACATGATAACTGTATCCAAATCGATTGTAAATTCAGAGTCAGGTACTTCGATAGGACGTCTTCTTCCTGACGCATCAGGTTCTCCCAATTCCATTTTTACACAAACCATACCTTTTACATATCCGGCATCATCTACTAAAATTTCTTTTGGATTTGTCAATAAATCAAAGATGATTCCTTCCTCTTTTGCGTGGTGAATTTCTTCCACTCTGGCAGGAAGTTCTTCTTCACTTCGGCGATATACGATATGAACTTCTGCTCCAAGACGAAGTGCTGTTCTCGCAGCGTCCATGGCAACGTTACCACCACCGATAACGGCTACTTTGTGACCGGCAGCGATAGGAGTATCGTAAGATTCATCAAAAGCTTTCATCAGGTTGCTTCTTGTCAAGTATTCGTTTGCTGAGAATACTCCGTTTGCATTTTCTCCCGGAATACCCATGAATTTTGGAAGACCTGCACCAGAACCGATAAATACTGCCTCAAATCCTTCTTCTTCAATTAACTGGTCAATTGTTGTTGACTTACCGATAACAACGTTTGTTTCAAATTTAACGCCCAATTCTTTTACTTTTTCAATTTCTTTGGCTACTACAGCATGTTTTGGAAGACGGAACTCAGGGATACCGTATACCAATACACCACCCAATTCATGAAGCGCCTCAAATACAGTTACTTCATATCCTAATTTTGCTAAGTCTCCCGCACATGTAAGGCCGGCAGGACCCGAACCGATAACGGCTACTTTGTGACCGTTTGTTTTCTCTGCTCCGACCGGTTTGATATTATTTTCAAGAGCGTAATCTGCTACGAATCGCTCCAATTTACCTATAGATACAGGTTCACCTTTGATACCGCGAATACATTTTCCTTCACACTGTGACTCCTGTGGACATACACGACCGCAGACAGCAGGAAGTGCTGAAGATTGTCCGATTACTTTGTATGCTTCCTCAATGTTTCCTTCTTTAACTTCTTTGATAAATGCCGGAATATTGATAGAAACAGGACAGCCTTCGATACATTTTGCATTCTTACAGTTAATACATCTTGTAGCCTCTTCCATCGCTTCTTCTTTATTGTATCCTAAACATACTTCTTCAAAATTTTTAGCACGAACTTCCGGTTCCTGTTCTCTTACCGGAACTTTTTTTAATACATCAGCCATTAGTTGTCACCTCCACAATGACCACACCCACCGTGATGTGTATCACCTTCCTGTAATTTTAGCATTGCACGTCCTTCTTCAGTTTTGTACATCTGCTGTCTTTTCATTGCCTGATCAAAGTCAACTAAATGTCCGTCAAATTCAGGACCGTCTACACAGGCAAATTTGATTTCATCGCCAACCTGAAGACGACAGGCACCACACATACCCGTTCCGTCTACCATAATCGGATTCATACTTACGATTGTTGGAAGGTCTAACTGTTTTGTGAGCAGACAAACGAATTTCATCATAATCATTGGCCCGATTGCCACACATACATCGTATTTCTTACCTTCTTCTTTAACTAATTTTTCAATCATGCTTGTAACCATTCCTGCATGACCGTAAGAGCCGTCATCTGTACAGACATAGAGATTACCTGCAACCGCTTCCATCTCTTTCTCTAAAATAAGCATATTTTTCGTTTTGCAGCCGACGATAACATCTGCATCAATGCCCTTTTCACGAAGCCATTTTACCTGTGGATATACAGGTGCTGCTCCAACTCCACCTGCTACAAACAACATCTTCTTATTCTTCAATGCTTCTAAATCTTCTGAAACAAATTCAGACGCACAGCCTAAAGGTCCTGTAAAATCTCTGAAACTGTCTCCAACTTTCAATTCCGCCATCTTCTGAGTAGATGCGCCTACAATCTGGAATACAATTGTGATTGTTCCTTTTTCCCTGTCATAATCACAAATTGTCAGAGGTATTCTTTCTCCTTTATCATCGATTTTTACAATTACGAACTGACCTGGCTCACAATGTTTTGCAACTCTTGGTGCTTCCACGTCCATGAGATAAATTTTATCTGCAAGTTCTTCTGCTTTTAATATTTTATACATCACGTGCCTCCTTAAATTTTCTCTATCTATAATGATAAAACAACATTCATAAAATATCAAGTTTAATATTGGAAAGTATCTATCATTTTAGACGATAAAAAGGCGACTGAATCGCAGCCGCCTTTTAAAAATATTTTTTTAGAAATCAACTTCTGTTCCGTAGTAAATGCAAGTAAATAATCTTTCCATTGTTGCAGGATCGATTGCTCTAGGATTAGAACCTGTACAGGCATCTCCTACTGCATTTTCTGCGACTGCAGAAACTTTTTCTTTGAATTCATCTTCTTTGATTCCGAACTCTTTTAATGTAGCCGGAATTCCAAGAATAACATTAAATTCATTAATCTTTTCACATAAACTGTTGATCAAAGATTGTTCTGAACTTCCTTCAAGTCCTACTCTGCGTGCGATTTCAGCGTAACGTTTTGCTGCAACAGGGTCTTTTGCATTGTATTTAATAACATATGGAAGATACATTGCATTTGCAAGACCGTGTGTAATATGTCCTGTTGAGAAAGCAGCACCTGTTTTGTGTGCCATTGAATGTACAATTCCGAGCAAAGCATTGGAGAATGCCATACCTGCAAGACACTGTGCGTCATGCATTTTTGCTCTTGCTGTCATGTTTCCTCTAAATGATGCCGGTAAGTAATCAAATACCATTTCAATTGCCTGAATGGCAAGTGGATCTGTATATGCACAATTCAAAGTAGATACATATGCTTCGATGGCGTGTGTTAATGCGTCCATTCCCGTATATGCAACCTGGTGTGCCGGAAGTCCTTCTACAAGTTCTGAATCTACGATGGCAACATCTGGTGTAATGTTAAAGTCTGCCAAAGGATATTTGATTCCTTTTGCATAGTCTGTGATAACAGAGAATGCTGTTACTTCTGTTGCTGTTCCTGATGTAGATGGAATTGCAGCAAATTTTGCTTTCTGTCTTAATTCAGGGAAGTTAAATGGAATACATAAATCTTCAAATGTTACGTCCGGATACTCATAAAATGCCCACATTGCTTTAGCCGCATCAATCGGTGATCCGCCACCCATGGCAACAATCCAGTCCGGTTCAAAAGCACGCATTGCCTCAGCGCCTTTCATAACTGTTTCTACAGATGGGTCCGGTTCAACACCTTCGAATAACTGAACTTCCATACCTGCTTCTTTTAAGTAGTTAACTGCTTTGTCTAAGAAGCCCTGACGTTTCATGGAGCCACCGCCAACTACAAGAATTGCTCTTTTACCTTTTAAGTTTTTCAGTTCTTCCAAACAACCTTTTCCGTGATAAATATCTCTTGGTAATGTAAATCTGCTCATTATTCTGCATCTCCTTTGAATATATTCTTTGTCAAATTTTCAACAATAATATTATACATCTGTTAAATATTTAACGCAATACTTTTTGATAAATTTATATCAATAATTTAAGTTTTATTGCTGAATATTTTCTTCTGTTTGTGTATCTAATTCTAAGTCATAATTTCGCACGGTAATTGCACTTGCTTTTCCCGTGGAATTTTCCACAAGTACGGCACTGAAAATCAGGTTTCCCTGTGGCATCGGAATAGGTCCTATATATTTTTTCCAGTTTTCTTCAGTAGGCTCTGTTGTCCCAAAAGCATAGTATGCAGTAAATCCTTCTTTAACTTGAATCGTAATCTTTTCCTGCTGTTCATATAAGCCGCTTGAAGGAGAAACAATTGGCGCTTCCGTTATCGGAGTCTGAATTTTATACGTATGTTTTGTCAAAAGACTTGGAATTCCTTTCTTATTTACGGCAACCGCTCTTACAACCCACTCTCTTTCACCAAGAAGAATCGGAGTGTCTTTACGATATTTTGCACCGGAAGATTCAGTCGGTGTTGAACCGTCTAAAGTATAGTAAATATCATTTCCATTAGAATAGAGTTTCAACTCCTGTTCATTATCATAGGAATCTTTTGTCAGAGAAAAGGAAGGAGTTTCCACAATGTAGCCGGAAAGAGCTGATAAAACCGAATCGGATTTACATTCTTCTAATAGTTTTGGAATCTCTTCCTTTTTATCAGACTTCATATAAACACGAATCAACCCTTTATAAAGACCAACATTGCTTTCCTGTCTTTCTATTTCATCTAGGAAAATCTTTTCAGCCGAATAGAAATCTTTCTTAGCCAAATATACATCTGCCATTCCGCTATATCCGTCCGCTCTTTTTTCATCTTTTTCTATGGCTGATTCAAAACGTCTGATCGCCGTATCGTATTTCTTTTTATCAAGGGCATTATAGCCTCTCTTGATATAACCCGCATAAGATGTCTGGTAAAGTAATAAGCCGATTAGTATGATAAACAGTAAGGAAGATAAAATAAGTATCATTTTTTTATGATGTTTTCTGCTTTTTTTCTTCGGTCTGCCGGTTGTTTTTTTTGTTCGATTTCCGCTTTGTAATTCGTTTCTTACATGTTCAGCAAGAATTTCATCAAGTGAACTGTAATCGGGAACAATTCGTACTTCTTCTCCGCACATATCGCAATATAGTGAGCCTTCTCTTATTTCGGCACCGCATTTTCTACATCTCACTATAATGCCTCCCTGTAAACCGCACTGACACAATTATACATAAGCATGGCTCTTGTCATGACTCCTACGCCTCCCGGTACGGGAGTGATTGCACTTACTGTTTCCGCCACATCGTCAAAATCCACATCTCCGCATAAAGTATTATCTGCATTTCTATGGATACCAACATCAATTACAACAGCGCCCTGTTTTAAATATTCTTTTGTGATGAACTTAGGTTTTCCTATAGCCGCAACAACGATATCGGCACGTTTTGTTATTTCTTTTAGATTTTCCGTGTGGGAATGAGCGATGGTAACCGTTCCATTTTCACGCAGCAGCAAAAGTGCAGTCGGTTTTCCCACATTATTGCTTCGACCGATAACGACACATTCTTTTCCTGCTATCTCAATTCCCGAACGTTTTAAAAGTTGGATAATTCCTGCAGGTGTACAGCATTCAAAGCCATTTTCGCCTATGCACAATTTTCCTATGTTCATCTCATGGAAACCGTCCACATCTTTTTCCGGTGAAATCGCCTGTGTAATCATTTCTTCATTCATATGGGACGGAAGCGGCAACTGAACAAGAATACCGTGTACATTGATATCCCCGTTTAGTTTTCCTATTAAATCCAACAGTTCATTTTCGGTAGTTTCTTCCGGCAACTCATAAGATAACGATTTAATACCTATATATTCACAATCTTTTTTCTTACCATTTACATATACTGTCGATGCCGCATCGTTTCCAACCTGAATAACTGCAAGACATACATCTTTTTCCTGTTGTTTGAGTTCTTCTACTTTTACTTTTAATTCGTTTTTTATTTCTAATGCGATTTTTTTTCCATCAATTAATCTCGGCATCGTATCACCCCTTACATTTAAAATAATCCGGTAATTTTTCCTTCTTCATTTACGTCAATTCCGTTTGCAGCAGGAACTTTCGGAAGTCCCGGCATTGTCATGACAGCACCTGTTAAAGCCACAACAAAACCTGCTCCCGCATTTACATATACTTCTCTGATATGAATTGTAAAGTTTTCAGGACGTCCTAGCAATGTGGCATCATCAGACAGAGAATATTGATTTTTCGCCATACAAATTGGCAGATTTCCAAATCCCATACTTTCAATTTTGGCCAGTTGCTTTTCTGCTGCCGGAGCATATTCCACGGAACTTGCACCGTATATTTCTTTTGAAATCGTTTCAATTTTTTCTTTTAATGACAATTCATCGCTGTATAGTGTATGGAAATTACTTTCTTTCTTTTCAAGTGTTTCTAAAACTTTTTCTGCTAAAGCGATACCGCCTTCGCCACCCTTTTCCCATACTTCTGACAGAGCAAACTCACAGCCTCGCTCTTCGCAGAAGTTTTTGATGTATTCATTTTCTGCATCTGTATCTGTTACGAATGAATTCAATGTAACAACAACAGGCACTCCGAATTTCTGTACGTTTTCAATATGTTTTTCTAAGTTTACAATTCCTTTTTTCAGTGCGTCTAAATTTTCTTCCGCCAAATCTTTTTTTGCAACACCGCCATTATATTTCAATGCTCTTACCGTGGCAACCAAAACAACAGCGTCCGGTTTTAAGTTTGCGCTTCTGCATTTAATATCCATGAATTTTTCTGCACCCAAGTCAGCGCCGAATCCCGCCTCTGTGATGGCGATATCACATAATTTTAATGCTGTTTTTGTTGCACGGACACTGTTACAGCCGTGTGCAATGTTCGCAAAAGGTCCACCATGTACCAATGCAGGTGTATGTTCTAATGTCTGAATTAAATTTGGCTTAATTGCATCTTTAAGAAGAGCAGTCATTGCTCCTGTCGCTTCCAACTGATCTGCAGTCACCGGTTCTCCCGCAAAATTATAGGCAACAATAATCTTTCCTAATCTTTCTTTCAAATCCTGTAAATCATTTGCAAGGCATAAGATTGCCATAATTTCAGATGCTACCGTAATGACAAAATGGTCTTCGCGGACCATTCCGTCCATTTTATTTCCAAGTCCGACAACGATATTTCTCAGTACACGGTCATTCATGTCCAAGCATCGTTTCCACACAACCTGTCTTGGGTCAATCTGTAAAGCGTTTCCCTGTTGGATATGGTTATCAAGCATAGCCGCCAACAGGTTATTTGCTGATGTAATTGCATGGAAGTCGCCTGTGAAATGTAAGTTTAAATCTTCCATAGGAACAACCTGTGCGTATCCTCCGCCTGCCGCACCGCCTTTTATACCAAAACAAGGTCCGAGAGAAGGTTCGCGAAGGGCAATAATTGCCTTTTTATTTAATTTTGCAAATGCCTGTCCAAGACCTACGCTTGTGGTTGTCTTGCCCTCTCCTGCCGGCGTCGGATTGATGGCAGTTACCAATACTAATTTACCGTCTTTATTGTCTTTTGCTTTTTCCCATAATTCATCGGAAATTTTTGCTTTGTACTTTCCATAAAATTCTAAGTCGTCTTCCTGAATTCCTATGGAAGACGCCACCTCTTTAATGTGCTTCATCGTTGCTTCCTGTGCAATCTGAATATCTGTTTTCATCTTTTTTCCTCCTTTGTTTTATACATTTTCTTCTATATATTGTTCAAATTGTTCTGTAGACATTAATACTTTTCTCGGTTTCGTTCCTTCTTCCTCACCGACAACTCCTGCTTCAAAAAGTTGATCCATAATGCGCGCGGCACGATTGAAACCGATTTTAAATACTCTCTGTAACATTCCGATAGACGCCTTATCCTTCTCGATGATAAAACGTCCCGCATCAGCAAAATAAACGTCTCTTTCATTGCCGTTACCCGCTGCGGCAGATGAATTTGCTCCATTTATGGAAGCGCTGTTCACCTGTTTTGTGATTTCTTCATCATAGGAAACATTTCCGTTTTGGCTGACAAGAAAATCCACCACTGCCTGCACCTCTTTATCGGATACGAATGAACCCTGTACACGGGCCGGTTTTTGATAACCGGAAGGGTAAAATAACATATCTCCCTTTCCAAGCAGTTTCTCAGCGCCGTTCATATCAATGATAGTACGTGAGTCCACGCCTGAAGAAACAGAAAACGCAATTCGTGAGGGCATGTTTGCTTTAATTAATCCTGTGATAACGTTTACAGACGGACGCTGCGTCGCCAAGACTAAATGAATGCCTGCCGCTCTTGCCAACTGCGCCAGACGGCAGATTGCAGTTTCCACTTCGCCCGGGGCAACCATCATCAAATCAGCTAATTCGTCCACAATAATAACGATTTGCGGTAATTTTTCCGGTTTTGTTTCATCTTCTATATCCTTTATCTGCTCAACTTTGTCGTTGTATCCATTCAGATCCCGCACATTATATTCAGCAAATAACTGATAACGTTTTTCCATTTCCACAACAGCCCAGTTTAATGCGCCTGATGCTTTTTTCGGGTCTGTGACAACCGGGATCATCAGATGAGGAATTCCGTTATAAACACTTAATTCTACGACTTTAGGGTCGATCATAATCAGCTTTACTTCATCAGGTTTTGCTTTATAAAGAATACTCATAATCAGTGTGTTAATACATACGGATTTTCCTGAACCTGTTGCACCGGCAATCAGAACATGGGGCATCTTTTTAATGTCAGCGACAACAACTTTCCCTGCAATATCTTTCCCTGCAGCAAATGCAATATTAGACGGGTGAGACTTAAACTCTTTTGTCTCCAATAAATCTCTCAACATCACTGCCGTATTTTCACGGTTAGGAACTTCAATTCCCACTGCTGCCTTCCCGGGAATAGGGGCTTCTATACGGATATCTGCCGCTGCCAGATTTAATTTTATATCATCACTTAGCCCTACAATTTTACTTACTTTGACACCCTGTTCAGGCTGTAATTCAAATCGTGTCACGGAAGGACCGCAACTTACATTTGTTACAGTAACATTTACACCAAAATTTTTCAATGTCTGTTGCAATTTTAATGCGGTTTCTCTTAAATAATTGTCCGAATCTCCATTTCCCTGTTTCCCTTTATTCAGCAAATCAATTGGTGGGAAAGTATATGTAGAACTTGATTGCCGACTCTCTTTTGCAATGACTTCTTCAACTTCCTCTATCTGAGCGGAGACGTCGTTTTTTTCTTTTTTCTTTTTCGAAACGGATTCCTTCGGCGGTTCTTCCTCCGTCGCGCGATGGATTACCATGGTTTCCGGAACAACTTCCGGAACAATTTCTTCCGCTTCCGTATGAAACGGTGATTCCAAAGGTTCTTCGGCATATATTGGGGGCATCTCCTCCGGAAAGACTTCTTTTATATCTGTTTCTTTTGGAGTCAGGGTTGTATCAAAAGACACACCTTTTACCTGTTTATCTTTTCTCTTTAATTCTTTGTTCTGCCGTTTTTCTTCTTTTCGGATAACAGACTGCTCTTTGCGTTTCCGCACGTCCTCTTTTGCCGTCTGATATGCTTTCTCACTTCCCTTTTTAACGCCTCTTAAAAAAGATTTTTCCGTTATAATTACAAGACATATAATGCTTAATATAATGACAATGACATATGCGCCAATCACACCGACCAAATGACAGAGCATTTTTGAAAAGAGACCTCCGATAATTCCGCCGCCTTGTTTGTGCAATGCCGAAGTATCATAATAAGATAACAGTCCTGCCGTGCTGTCATATTCAAAAGTAATCAGTTGTGTAAGAGTACATACCATTATTGTCAGCACAATTCCCGCTCCAAGTTTTATGTAAGCAATGGAATTGCCCTTATTTGAAATAGTAAAAGCAATTCCGATAAAAAGAAGAATCGGTATAATATATGCCGGTAATCCGAAAGTTCCAAATAAAAAGGAGGATACAATGTTGCCCAGAAACCCCCCTATACCAAAATTACTGATGAGTAATAAAATACATATCGCAAGAGAAAGCAGAATGAAAATCTCATTTTTCAAAAATGTATTTTGCTGTGCTGTTTTTTTTCTCGTCTGTTTTTTGGCTGCTTTTTTTGCCGGTGTTCGTTTGGCTGCCTTTTTGCTTTTGTTTGATTTTGCTGCCATGAACTCTCCTCCTCTAACTTTAAACATACATATATTATTATAGCATTTTAAGAAACTTGTGTCATTACTTATTTTTCGCCTGTATTTCTATTAATTCGTGTAATTTTTGCAAAGCCTCTTTCATTCCTCCAACTTCGTCAATCAAGCCTTCTTTTACCGCTTCTTCCCCTTCAAGCATCGTACCCACGTCCTTTACTAATTGTGTCGGATCAAGCATCAACTCTTCAATTCTTTCTTGAGAGATATTCGCATGTTCAGAAATAAACTTCGTTATTCTGTTCTGCGTTCTCTCCATATTTCTGTAACTTTGCATAACACCGATAAACGTACCGCTTGACCGTACAGGGTGAATTACCATCGTTCCGCTTGGAACAATAAAAGAATAATCTGCTGATACAGCTAATGGTCCTCCGATAGAGTGACTTCCGCCAAGTACAAGAGACACGCTCGGTTTACTTAAAGATGCAATCATTTCTGCGATGGCAAGACCTGCCTCCACATCGCCACCGAGGGTATTTAGCAAAATCAATAGCCCTTCAATCTCTTCACTGTCCTCCACCTCTGCAAGTTTTGGAAGTAAATGTTCATACTTTGTCGCCTTTGTATTTCCTGAAACTGCCTCATGACCTTCAATTTCTCCGATAATTGTTAGAAGTTGAATATTATGTCTTTTTTTATTATGTGACAAAGACAACGTTCCCATTTCTTTTATTTCCTCATGTTGTTTTTCCGTGTTTTCACTCATATATCTTTCCTGCCTTTTTTCTTTTAGTATTTGCAGGTTATTATGATTTATGTAACAAAAAATAAAAGAAGAAAGAAAACTCCTCCTGAAATTCTCTTCCTTCTTTGTATTTTTATACTAACTCTAAAGCCTGTGCTAAATCGGCAATGATATCATCTGCGTTTTCAATGCCTACACTGAAACGGATCAAATCCGGCTGTACGCCCGCCTCGATTAATTCCTGTTCATTCATCTGACGATGTGTATGACTTGCAGGGTGTAGTACAGAAGTTCTTGAATCCGCTACATGTGTTACAATTGCAGCCAGTTTTAAATTATCCATTAATGTGACAGACGCGTCCCGTCCACCTTTGATTCCGAAAGTCAATACGCCGCAACTTCCGTTTGGAAGGTATTTCTGCGCAAGTGCATGATATTTATCGCCCTCCAAATCCGGATAACTAACCCATGCCACTTTTTCGTGATCTTTCAAAAATTCCGCCACTTTTTTTGCATTTTCACAGTGACGTGGAACTCTTAAATGCAATGTCTCCAATCCTACATTCAATAAAAAGGCGTTCTGTGGAGACTGGATAGAACCTAAATCACGCATAAGTTGAGCAGTTGCTTTTGTGATATATGCGCCTTTTCCGAATTTTTTCGTATACACGATACCATGGTAAGTTTCATCGGGTGCTGTCAGACAACTGAATTTGTCGCCATATGCTTCCCAGTCAAAATTACCGCTGTCCACGATACAACCGCCTACACTCATCGCATGTCCGTCCATATATTTTGTTGTGGAATGTGTGACAATATCAGCTCCCCATTCAAACGTACGACAGTTAATCGGTGTTGCAAATGTATTGTCAACAATAAACGGAACACCGTGTTCATGTGCTACTTTTGCAAATTTCTCCAAATCTAATACAACTAATGCAGGATTTGAAATCGTTTCTCCAAATAATGCTTTTGTATTGTCTCTGAATGCGCTGCTAATTTCCTCTTCGCTTGCATCTGGATCAACAAAAGTTGCCTCTACACCCATTTTTCTGATTGTATGTGCATATAGATTATATGTACCGCCATAAAGCGCTGAAGCACAGACAATATGATCGCCTGCCTCACAAATATTCATGATGGCATAGAAATTTGCTGCCTGACCTGATGAAGTAAGCATTGCTGCCACACCGCCCTCCAGATCGCAGATTTTATTTGCAACAACATCATTGGTAGGATTCTGTAATCTCGTGTAGAAATATCCCGAATCTTCCAAATCGAACAAACGTCCCATCTGTTCACTTGTGTCATACTTAAATGTTGTGCTTTGATAAATCGGAACAACTCTAGGTTCTCCCTGTTTTGGTTCCCAACCTGATTGGATACACTTCGTTTCTATTTTGTAGTTGTTGCTCATCTCTTTGCCCTCCTATGAATATATATATTTCTTTTGTAAATCGTATACCATATCGCTGTATACTTTTTTACAGGCTTCTTTCTCGTTCTCTTCAATAAGATGAATACATGGCGTTAAGTAATCTGTCCAGATTCTTTTATAAATTCCTTTTGCGTCATCTCTTTTATCGATTCGTTTTACGATAGTAGGTGCAATATTATAATATTGCTGGACAATATCCCTTCCGGCATTTTCTTCAATCAAATATTTGTCACGATAATTTCTCAACAATTCCAGTTCATAACAATCGTCCGGTTTTCCAAGACTTTCACACACGGCCGTTGTGATGTAGCACAATCGCTTTTTAAATCCCTCTGTAATCGTTTCATAAGTCGCATTCTTTATTGTAACTGATGAAATATTATTGTTCCACAATTCTACAATTTTTTCTGAAATAGCGTTTCCGTATTCTCCGACCCCATAATTGATTACCGGAAGAACGTAAGTAACTAAAGCCATGTTATAATCGAGGATAAGATTTTCGCGTTTTCTTTTCTGCCCAATTTTTTTCAATTTTCCGTCAATATAATTAGGAATAATTCCGGCAAGTTCTGAGATTACCGCTTCTTTTCCTTCCTCTTCTCTCAAAGATTCGTTTACATTCACAAAAAAGTCTTTATACTTATTGTAATGTGTTTCAAAATCACTCTTATAAACATCACGATTAAAACTTTTTACTAAAATTAAAGCATCTTCAAATAGATTGATTAAAGTTTCCTGTGCATCGGAATACATCTGATATTCCTCCTCTACTTATTTTCTCTCATTTCTATTCGTCCCAGTTGTGATACACTACCTGGACATCATCATCTTCATCTAACAAATCTAAAGTTTTCTGAAGATTTTTTAAATCTGTCTCATCAGTAAGTTCCACCCATGTCTGAGGAATCATCGTCACTTCAGCTGATGCCATCGGAACGCCTGCTTCTTCAAGCGCAAGACGCACGTCACTGAAATCTTCCGGTGCAGTTAAAATTTCATAACTGTCCTCTTCCTCTGCGAAATCTTCTGCCCCTGCATCTAATGCAATCATCATTAATTCGTCTGCATCTGTTTCATATTCTTCTTTTGCAACTATAATCTGTCCTTTTTTATCGAACATATAAGATACACAACCCTGTGTTCCTACACTTCCGCTTCCTTTTGTAAAAGCATTGCGGACATTAGATGCCGTTCTGTTTTTATTATCTGTAAGAGCGTCAACAATGATTGCCACTCCGCTTGGGCCGTACCCCTCATATGTAACAGATTCGTAGTTGACGGAATTGGCATCTCCCGCTGCTTTCTTAATTCCACGTTCGATTGTATCATTTGGCATGTTGTTTGATTTTGCTTTTGCAATGACGTCACGAAGTCTGCTGTTATTTGCCGGATCAGGTCCGCCTTCCTTTACTGCAACAGCGATTTCTCTTCCGATAATTGTAAAGATTTTCCCTTTTGCCGCATCATTTTTTTCTTTTTTATGTTTAATATTTGCGAACTTTGAATGTCCTGACATTTTCGTACCTCTTTTCTTTTTTATAAAATTGCTTTTCCTATTTTATCATTCTTTTTTGCCGTTTACAAGGTTAGATTTTTTCAATCCGTACTTTTTCAATCAGATTATTGCTGACGGAAATGATATAAAAACGATAACCTCCATACTCAACAGAGCATTCTTCCTCCTCTGTCGGTATATGCTCTAAGCAGTGAACAAGGTATCCGTTCAGTGTTCCAAAATCTTCGTTTTCAAATGAAATTCGGAGTATTTTTTCCAAATCTTCTAATTCTGTCATTCCGTCTGCAATATAAACGCCATTAGAAATTTTCTGTATGGATTCCTCATCGTCATCATACTCGTCCTGAATGTTTCCCACAATCTCCTCGATAATATCTTCCATTGCGATAATTCCTGCGGTCTGCCCATATTCGTCCAGTACGACAACCATATGGTTTTTCTTTAGTTTCATTTCTTTGAACAGTTTATCTATACTTTTCGCCTCCGGCACAAAACTTGCCGGGTGCATGTACTCTTTTAAATGTTTAATTGGAACATTTCTCAGATTTTCCTTGAAATAGCATTTCACCGCATCACGCAGATGGAAAATACCTATAATGGAATCAATATCTTCTTCGTAAACCGGAAATCTGGAATTTTTCTGTTCCAACATAAATTCCAGTGCTTCTTCAACTGTTTTCTCACTGTCCAGGGCGATAATATGTTTTCGGTGTACCATTATATCTTCCGCCTTTTTCTCATTATAAGAAAAAATATTACTGATCATTTCGCCTTCGCCCCCTGCGAAGAAGCCTCTTTCTCTCCCTTCCTGAATCAAAGATAAAATTTCGTGTTCTACATCTTCCTGCTCTTTATCTTCGCCAGAAAAATTGTACATCAGTCTGTCCCACAGACTACTGCCTTCCTCCATTGTTCTTTACTCCTTTTCTATGTATGAAGTTCAAAACTGATTTTGATTGCTTCATCAATTTTTAACATTAACTTTTTATCTACATGGCAAACAAGTTCACGTAATCTCTGCTTGTCAATTGTCCTGATCTGTTCCAACAGTACAACTGAATTTTTGACAATGTGATACTTGCCCGCATCAATTTCCACATGCGTTGGCAATTTTGCTTTATTCATTTTTGAAGTGATGGCGGCGCATATAACAGTAGGACTGTGTCTGTTTCCCACATCGTTTTGTATAATCAAAACCGGGCGTATCCCTCCCTGTTCTGAACCCACCACCGGACTTAAATCTGCATAATATATATCTCCGCGTCTAACCTGCACTCTATCTCACACTCCGATTTCTTTAAGATAACATTAGTGTTTCCATCTTTTTCGGAAGTATTCTATTAATAGAGTTTTCTTAATCTATGCGAAATAATCTACCTGCTCCGCAATCTTTCCGTTTTTCACATAAACTCTCGGGATTCTTTTCCCTAATGCGCAGATAAACTCATAATTAAATCTGCCTGACAATTCGCTTAATTTTTCAACGGAAATAGCCTCATTACCATCTCGCCCGATCAAAGTTACCTTGTCGCCAAAACTTACCCCTTCGATATCTGTTACGTCCACCATAAACTGATCCATACAAATGCGCCCTAAAATGTTCGCTTTTTTTCCGCGAATCAACACATATCCCTTTCCGGACAGACTTCTCGGATAACCGTCACCGTATCCTACGGGAATAGTGGCGATTTTCATTTTTTTCTCAGCGACAAACGTGCCACCATAACTTACGGGAGTTCCTTCCTCGATTTCTTTTACGAAAGCGACATGACTTTTTAATGCCAGTGCCGGTTTCAAGTGTACGGCGTTTTGATTTACTTCTTCAGACGGGTATAGTCCATAAGTAGAAATTCCTGCACGCACAATATCAAAGCGGGCATCTTCCACATCAATGATTGCCGCGCTGTTTGCGCAGTGCTCATACGGAAAGGTGACTCCCCGTTCTCTCAACTTTTCTGTCATAGACACAAATTGACTTATCTGATTTTTCGTAAATGTTTTGTCGGTTTCGTCCGCTTTTGCAAAGTGTGTAAATACCCCTTCCATATTTACGTTCGGCAATTTGCTTATTCGTGTAATGGCATCAACGCTTTCATTGTTAACTGCAAACCCAAGTCTTGCCATTCCCGTATCCAGTTTAATATGTAAATAAGCGGTTTTCCCTTCTCTTCTTGCCATATATGAAATTTCTTTTGCCATTTCTTCCGTATATACATTCATGCGGATATCGTTATCCAGCATTTCTAAATACTGATCAGGGAAAATGCACCCAAGCACAAGTATCGGTTTTTGAATTCCTTCTGTGCGGAGAACAACAGCCTCATCTAGTGTTGCCACCGCAAACCCCCAAATATAATCATATTTTTCAAGAACTTCCGCAACCTGAATTGCGCCGTGTCCATAGCCGTCACTTTTGATAACCGCCATGATTTTTGTGTCTCCGTCTATTCTCTGTTTCATTTGTTCCATATTATATGTCACTGCATCTAGATCAATTTTGGCATATACTCTGCTGTAAGTTTTCATCTTGTCTGCTCCTTCTCAAGTTTTCTCATTACATGGCTGATTGCATCAAGCAAATCATTTGCCAGTACACTGTAGCTTCCTTTTTCTTTCTGAGCGTAATCGCCACATAATCCATGTACATAAACGCCAATTTCACATGCATCTTTGCATTTCATTTTCTGTGCCAGAAATCCTACAATTATTCCGGCAAGCACATCTCCCGCTCCCGCTTTTGCCATTGCATGGTTCCCGGTTGTATTTATATAAATATCTTCTCCGTCAGCCGCCACAAATGTCCTTGCATCTTTCATTGCACAGACAATCGGATATTCTCTCACAAAATTCTTTAATACGGTGATTTTATTTTTCTGCACCTCTTCCACACTACACTGAAGCAGTCTTGACATCTCTTTTAAGTGTGGCGTAAGTATAACCTGCTTTTTATGTTCCAAAAGAGATAAATCTTCCGCCAAAAGAGTAAGTCCGTCCCCGTCAATCACAGATGGAATTTTCGCATACTGTATCGCATATGTAAATATTTTTTCAGACAGGTCACTTTTCCCGAGCCCCGAGCCGATTAAAAGGACATCACTCCGGTCAAACAATTGTTTCAACTGATTTTCATTAAATGTTTCGTAAGTGGAAATAATGGCTTCAGGAAGTGCCTGCTGCAAAATTACACGGTTATCCTCATGCGTATAAATCTGTACAAGTCCTGCACCTGCCGAGTAAGCCGCCTTTGCGTTCAAATAGGCTGCACCTGCCATTCCTTTGCTGCCCGCTATAATGAGTACTTTGCCAAATGTTCCTTTATTACCATTAGGGTTTCTCTTTGGCAGGGAAACGTCTTTATCTTCTCTGTCGTAAGTATAAAGTTTTTGTCCCGCAGGAAGTGCTTCCGATGAAATGCCGATGTCCGCGACGTAAATTTTTCCTGCATATTGCCGCCCTTTTTCAAACAACATTCCTATTTTTTCAAAAGCAAAACACACTGTAAAATCTGCACGGAAAGCACAGCCTTTTATTTCTCCGGTCGTATCGCATATTCCGGTTGGAATATCCACTGCGACTTTCGTTCCGTTCATCTCGTTTAACTGCTCGATTACCTCCTTATATTTTCCTGAGACATCTCTTTTCAATCCGATTCCCAAAAGGGCATCTATAATAACACTATATTCTTTTTTCTCCAATGTGTTTCCAATAGATATGCCGTAATTTTCTGCTATAGTGTATTGTCTTTTATTCTCCTCACTTGCGGTTTCTTTATTTCCCATATAACAAACATTCACATGTATGCCCTTTAAATAAAGAAGACGTGCAATGGCAAGACCATCGCCACCATTGTTTCCCGATCCGCAAACGATCAATGTCTTTGAACAGTCTACATTATTTTGTTCAAGTATTTCCACAACTTTAAGCGCTGCTCTCTCCATCAAAACGCAGGAAGGTACGCCCATCTGTTCAATGGTATACCGATCTGCATATTGCATCTCTTCACCTGTTAATACATATCTCATCTTACCCCTCCTGATTCTGACCGAATTTTTTCTCAGAAGAAAACAACGCATAGAAAAAGGCGGATTCCCACACTTCCACTATACGTTGTTTCGCTGTTATTCTGTATGTTCTTTGTTATAACGGCTGAGATTATATGATAATCTCATAAGACTTTCCGACAAATGTACGTTTTCCACAATGACATTCTTCGGTAAATCTAAATCTGTATGCGCAAAATTCCAAATTGCACGCACACCGTTATCTACCAAAAATTTCGCAACTTCAACCGCTTTTGCCTTCGGGATTGTGAGAACGGCTATATCAATATTGTGTTCATTGATAAAATCTTTCAATTCGTCCATCATGCGAATTGGGACTCCGCGAATAGATACACCCGAAAGTCTTGGATTCACATCAAAAATACCTTTAAAAATAAACCCTCTTCTCTCAAATGAAGTATAATTTGCCAGTGCCTGTCCAAGATTACCTGCACCGATTATAATCATATTATGATCTATATCCAATCCCAAAATCTTGCCGATTTCTGTATATAAATATTTTACATTATATCCATATCCCTGCTGTCCGAATCCGCCAAAATTGTTCAAATCCTGACGTATCTGGGAAGCGGTTACCTGCATTCTTCTGCTCAATTCATTTGAAGAAATACGCCCTACATTGTCTTCAAGTAGTTCTCCTAAGTATCTGTAGTATCTAGGCAATCTGCGTATTACTGCCTGAGAAATTTCTCTTTCTTCCACTGCACTTCACCTTCCAATCTGTTCTACGCAATATTATATAGAATAGTTCCGATAAAGTCAATTTTTTAGTTGTATTTTGCAGTATTTGAGTATAATATAAAGGATATGAGTTATTTTGGGAGGTTTATTATGATTTTAGCATGTCATAATCTTAATAAAGCATTTGGAGAACAGATCATCGTCAAAGATGGTTCTTTTCATATAGAGGAACATGAAAAAGCAGCCTTGATTGGCTTAAACGGAGCGGGAAAATCAACTATTTTGAAAATGATTATGGGCGAATTGCCTGTTGACAGCGGTGAGATTATTCTTGCAAAAGGTAAAACAATCGGTTACCTTTCACAACATCAGAAATTGGAAAGCGGAAATACTATTTACGAAGAAGTAAAAACAGCAAAATCTGATATTATCACTTTGGAAAATCAAATTCGCTCCATCGAACTGGAATTAAAGCATCTCACAGGGGAAGAACTTGAGAAACGTTTACAGACATATCATCATCTTACCGCTTCCTTTGAGCGTGCCAACGGATATGCTTATGAAAGTGAAATAACAGGTGTTTTAAAAGGTCTTGGTTTTTCGGAGGAAGACTTTGGGAAATCTGTGGATACGCTTTCTGGCGGACAGAAAACGAGGGTTTCTTTGGGTAAACTCCTTTTAACAAAACCGGATATTCTTCTTCTCGATGAGCCGACGAACCATTTGGACTTAAATTCAATCGCATGGCTGGAAACGTATCTTTCCAACTATCAGGGCGCCGTACTTATCGTGTCCCATGACCGTTACTTCTTAAATCGCGTCGTGACAAAAGTTATTGAAGTGGAACAGGGCAATATTATGATGTTTTTAGGCAACTATACTGCATTTGCCCAGAAGAAGAAACTTGTCCGCGAAGCAAAATTAAAAGAATATATGAAGCAGCAACAGGAAATCAAACATCAGGAAGCAGTTATTGAAAAACTTCGTTCTTTTAACCGGGAAAAGTCCATTCGCCGTGCGGAGAGCCGTGAGAAAATGTTGGACAAGATGACTTTGGTGGAAAAACCTACGGAGGTTACGTCAGAATTTCACATTTCCCTCGAACCTTCCTGTGTAAGCGGAAACGATGTGTTGACCGTAGAGCATTTAAGCAAGTCATTCGGAGCATTGAAACTGTTTCAGGATATTAGTTTTGAAATTAAACGCGGAGAACACGTTGCCGTTATCGGCGATAACGGAACGGGAAAGACAACTCTTTTAAAGATTTTAAACGAGGTACAGCCGGCAGACAGCGGTGTATTTACTTTAGGAACAAACGTACATATCGGATACTATGATCAGGAACATCACGTTTTGCATATGGAAAAAACAATTTTTGATGAAATTTCAGATGATTATCCGACTTTGACAAATACACAGATACGAAATACTCTCGCCGCTTTCCTTTTCACAGGCGATGATGTATATAAACAGATTAAAGATTTAAGTGGTGGGGAACGAGGACGTGTATCTCTTGCAAAATTAATGCTTTCCGAAGCAAACTTTTTGATTTTGGACGAACCTACAAACCATTTGGATATTACATCAAAAGAAATTTTGGAAAAAGCATTGAACGATTACAGCGGAACAATCTTATATGTATCCCACGACCGTTACTTTATCAATCAGACGGCAACCCGTATTCTCGACTTAGTGAATCATACATTTGTCAATTATATTGGAAACTATGATTACTATTTGGAGAAAAAAGAAGAATTAACCGCTGCTTACACAAATGTAAATACAGACACTCTTTCTGCTTCCGCACCGACGGAATCGGAAACAAAACTGGACTGGAAGGCACAGAAAGAACAGCAGGCAAAAGAACGTAAAAGACAAAATGATTTACGAAAAACAGAAGAACGTATTTCTGCTCTGGAGGAACGTGACGGTGAAATTGATGAACTGATGACACAGGAAGATGTGTATACCAATTCCGTTAAATGCCGTGAACTTTCCGAAGAGAAAGCAAACATTATGCAGGAGTTGGAACTTCTGTATGAGAAATGGGAAGAACTGGCGGAATAGGAAAAGGCAAACCTCTAAAATTGGGTTTGCCTTTTTCTCTTATAACAACTCAGCAATCGCCTGAATGAATTCCTCACTGTTTAGCACAGTCGGATTTGGAATAGATGTAATCAACGCCAAATCTTTCGTCATCTTACCACTCTCAATGGTATCAAGGGTTGCTTTTTCCAACTTATCTGCAAACTGCATTAATTCTTTATTATTATCCAATTCACCACGTTTACGCAATGCTCCCGTCCACGCAAAAATAGTTGCCACAGAATTTGTCGATGTTTCTTCCCCTTTTAAATGTTTGTAGTAATGTCTTTGTACTGTACCGTGAGCCGCCTCATATTCATAGTATCCTTCAGGGGAAACTAAAACAGAAGTCATCATTGCCAGTGAACCGAATGCTGAAGAAACCATATCACTCATTACATCACCATCATAATTTTTACAAGCCCATATAAATCCGCCTTCTGCTTTCATCACTCTTGCTACTGCATCATCAATCAATGTATAAAAATATTCTATACCGCATTCTTTAAATTTTGCATCATATTCTTTCTCATAAATTTCCTGAAAAATATCTTTAAATGTGTGGTCGTATTTTTTGGAAATAGTATCTTTTGTGGCAAACCATAAATCCTGTTTTGTTTCTAACGCATAATTAAAACAACTTCTCGCAAAACTCTCAATAGAATCATCGGTATTATGTATTCCCTGTGCGATTCCCGCTCCGTTAAACTGATGAATTAATTCTCTTTTTTCCGTTCCGTCCTCTGCTGTATAAACTAATTCTACTTTGCCCGGTGCGTCAATAATCATCTCTGTATTTTTATACACGTCTCCATAAGCATGTCTTGCCAGTGTGATTGGTTTCTTCCAATTTTTTACACATGGTTCAATTCCCTTTACAACAATCGGTGCACGAAAAACCGTTCCGTCTAACATAGCGCGAATAGTTCCGTTCGGGCTTTTCCACATTTCTTTTAAATTATACTCTGTCATACGTGCTGCATTTGGTGTGATAGTAGCGCATTTAACGGCAACACCGTATTTTTTTGTCGCATTTGCAGAATCAATGGTAACTTGGTCATTTGTTGCATTACGGTTTTCCAAACCTAAATCATAATACTCTGTTTTTAAATCAATGTACGGAAGTAATAAAGTGTCTTTGATCATCTTCCAAAGAATACGTGTCATTTCATCTCCGTCCATCTCAACGAGCGGGGTAGTCATTTTAATTTTTTCCATTTCAGTGTCCTCCTTTTTATTAAAACCCGTGCTTTTCTAAGTTCTCTAATACACATTTCATATGCTCGGTTATCAGCTCCCCTGCAAGCAGTTTATCTTTCTTTTTAATTGCTTCCAAAATTGCCTTATGCTCTGCGACTGATTTTTCTAACCGCCCTTCCGTCTTCACCGAATACACTCTCGCAAACTGCACATATTGATATAAATCAGATAAAATGTGTTTCAATATTTTACTGCCACATGCTTCATATAAAATACGATGAAATTTTCCGTCTAATATAGCCATTTTATCCGTACCGGATTTTTTCAGATGAAATTCCGATAATAAAATAATTTCTTCCAACTCATTCATATCTTCCTGTGTAATATTGTCAATCACCCATTCCGTACATAAATTTTCCAAAAGGGAGCGGATTATAAAAATATCATGTATATCTTTCTTGCTGATTCCCGTCACATAAGTTCCTTTATTCCGAATTGTTTTAACAAGTCCTTCCAGTTCTAGTTTTTTGAACGCCTCACGTACAGGAGTTCTGCTGACACCCAATTCTTTTCCAATTGTCATTTCTCTTAATTCATCATTTTCCTGATAAACACCGGATAAAATATCATTACGCAATTTGTGAAACACTTTTTCACTCAATGAATATCCTTTATCCTTTTCCATTTGTTTCACTCTCCACAACTCTATTTTTGTATAATTGTATACAATTATACAAAATCTGTCAAGAGAATAAAAAATCCCCCTTACCACTTTCGTGATAAAGAGGAATTTCATCTCTAGTGAAGTCTTCCGCCTTCATATTTCATTTTCATTCTGATAAAATGTAAAAGCTCCTGATATCGCATCTCCATGGAAGTTTCTTTCTCGGCAAAATCCATACTCTGTGCCGCGATACTCATAAACTTTTCTGTAATATCCTTCTTATGTTTCTGCAAAAAATATAATTTCTGCTCATTTTCAACTATATCAAGAAAATCTTCAATCAGACGCATATCTTCATCAGAAACTTTTTCCATTTCCTTTATAAAAGAAACAAGAGTTCTTACATACACTTTTTCTTCCTTGTCATTTTCTTTATAGACAACCATTTCTTCCCCTGTCTGAAAATCTGTTGCCAATTCCATAACCTGACATTGTTTTCCTTCCGGAAATCTGTAACATTCCCCTTTCGTTACCGTTTTATACTCCATGTCTATTTCCCCTTTCTATCTGTCAGATGATTCATCTGTATAAAACAGCGCATTAACAAATTCGTCGGAATCGAATTTCTGAAGGTCGTCTATAGATTCCCCTACACCGATATATTTTACCGGTATTTTTAATTCTGATTGAATGGCCACTGCAATACCGCCTTTAGCGCTTCCGTCCATCTTAGTCAATACAATTCCGGTAATATCCGCTACTTCATTAAATTCTCTTGCCTGTGCAAGGGCATTCTGTCCTGTTGTACCGTCCAAAACAACTAATGTTTCTCTGTACGCTTCAGGATACTCGCGTTCAAGGACGCGGTTGATTTTCTTTAATTCTTCCATAAGATTTTTCTTATTGTGAAGCCTTCCTGCCGTATCACAGAGAAGTACGTCAGCGTGACGCGCCTTCGCTGCGGCAACCGCATCATATACGATAGCTGCAGGGTCTGCACCGTCCTGTCCTCCAATCAATTCCGCATCTGCTCTTCTCGCCCACTCTACAAGTTGTTCGCCTGCTGCGGCACGGAATGTATCGGCAGCAGCCAATACGACCTTTTTATTGTTTGCACGAAGTTTCCCTGCAAGTTTTCCTATGGTAGTTGTCTTTCCTACCCCATTCACACCAATGACAAGAACGACAGATGTTCTGTCCTCAAATTCATATGCTGTTTCACCTACACGCATCTGTTCCTTAATACTGTCGATAAGAAGTTGCTTGCATTCCATTGGCTCTTTAATTCTCTGCTCTTTTACTTTTGCACGCAAATCATCTAAAACGGCATAGGTCGCCTGTACACCTAAATCGCCCATAATAAGCACTTCTTCCAGTTCCTCGTAAAATTCCTCATCAATTTTAGAAAATCCGTTAAAAATACTGTCCATACTTGAAACGATACTGTCTCTTGTCTTGGTCAGTCCGGAAACTAACCGTTTAAAAAATCCTTTTTTTTCTTCACCCATAATATTTCTCCTATTTTGTTAAGTCCTTTTCCAATAAATCTACGGAAACAAGGGTTGAAACTCCCTTCTCCTGCATAGTAATGCCGTACAGTCTGTCTGCGGCAGTCATTGTTCCCCGTCTGTGGGTAATGACAATAAACTGTGTGTTCTTTGTGAGTTTATGAAGATATTGCGCAAATCTTGTTACATTTGAATCATCAAGCGCTGCTTCAATCTCGTCCAAAAGACAGAACGGTGACGGTTTTAAATTTTGAATGGCGAATAACAGGGAAATTGCCGTCAACGCTTTTTCCCCACCGGATAACTGCATCATATTTTGCAGTTTCTTTCCCGGAGGCTGCGCAATAATCCGTATGCCTGCTTCCAATATATCTTCGTCTTCCATCAATTCAAGAGTGCCTTTTCCTCCGCCAAATAACTGCTTAAACACTTTATCAAATTCACTTGCAATCTCCTTGAAACGCTCTGCAAACTGTTTCCTCATGGCAGTGTCTAATTCTTCGATAATCTGAATGAGAGTTTCCTTTGCCTCCACCAAGTCATCATATTGTGTTTTTAAAAAGTCATATCTTTCGGATACGTTTTTGTAATCTTCTATCGCATTTACATTGACTGAACCTAAACCTCGAATTTCCGACTTCAAAAGTTGAATCTGACGTTTTATCTCGGATAAATCCGTAAAAGTCTCATTTCGCAGTTCTCTGGCCTTACTGTAGGTGATCTCATATTCTTCCCACATATAGTTAATCTGTTTTTCTAAAGTCTCTTCAAAAGTTTCTTTTTTACTGTTTAAGCGGAAACTTTCTTTATCCAAATCAGACATATGTTTGGAAAGTTCTTCCCTTTTTGTTAAAAAGTCCTTATTTTTCTGTGTTAAAATTTCTTTTTCCTGACTTAAATTTTGAATCTTCAATTCAATCTCTTCAAACAACTCTTTTGAATTGGTTATAGTTGTCCGGATTTCCTCAATCTGTTTCTCTTTCTCTCCAATTTCCAAAGAAGAATTTTCTTTATTCTGTCTCAACTGCTCCAGTTCTTCACCGAATTTAGCCATTTCTTCATGTATACGGGAAAGATTTTCAAGAATAAATTCATTTTTCTGCTCTAAATTTGCCAATGTCAGATGAATGCTCTCAGCCCTCTGCATTGTCTCGTTCTCTGAAACTTTTTCCTTCTCTAAAAGCAACTGTTGTTCCTCTATCTTTTTATTCAGTTCTCTTTCCAATTTTTCAGAAGTATCCAACTCAATCATGATAGATTCCTGATTTTCCAAAAGTTCTGCAGCCTGTTCTTCCAGTTCTTTTCCTTCCCGGTGCATATCTCCCGTCATCTTCAAAATATTTTCTTTTTTGGTATTTGCCTGGTTCAGATTCATCTTCAGTGTATTTTGAATGACGTATTTTTTTTGCAGTTTTTGATTGTTCTCTTCAATTTTTTCATAGCAGCCTGCCCGCTCCTGTTTTATCACTGCAATTTCTTTTTCCATGACAGTCATTTCTTTCTTTAACTGTACAACGGTTTTTTCAAATTCTTCAATTTCTCTTCGCCTGCTCAACAGATTACTTGTGTTTTTAAATGCACCACCTGTCATTGCACCGCCCGGATTAATTAATTCTCCTTCCACCGTAACGATACGAAGAGATTGCCTGTATTTGCGTGCAAGAGCAATTCCATCATCAATTTTCTCTACAACAATTGTTCTTCCAAGGAGACTGTCTGCAAGAACTTTAAACTTGTCTTCCACTGTGACAAGTGTATTTGCAAGACCGATTACTCCTTTTTCACGTAAAACTTCCGGCTGACGAATACCTCCGCCACCGGTTATGGCTGTAAGGGGAAGAAACGTTGCACGTCCAAATTTATTCTGTTTCAAATACTGAATCATTCTTTTGGCCGTGTTTTCGTTATCGGTTACAATATTTTGAATACTTCCGCCAAGAGCCGTTTCAATGGCTATCTCATAGGCTTTATCCACTTTGATTAAATCGGCAACGACACCGAGAAGCCCTTGCTCCTGTTCTTTTTTCTCCATCACTTTGCGGATACTGTTTCCATATCCGTCGTATCTCTCCGTAATGTTTTTTAAAGATTCTAAACGTGAAGCCTCTCTGTGGTATGCAGTCTGACCTGCGCGCAACTGTTCTGTTCGTTTTGCTAAAGTTCTCTGTAATTCCTGTATTTTTTCTTCCTGTGATTTTACCTCTGCTACATATGTTTGGATTTCTTCAGAAATTTCCTGTAAATCCTTTTCATATCCTCGAATGGATTCGTCCTGCACACTTACATCACTGCTGATTTCAATTAATTTTTTGTTCATCTCTGCTTTGCGGACTTTCATCTGCTCAAGCAAAGTATCAAAATGTTGGATTTTTGCTTTTGTCACTGCCCTGTGATTCAACATATCCATAATGTCCTGTTTCCATTGCTCAATATTGGCAGTTAATTCTGTTATGCGCAACTGTATTGCAGCAAGTTGGGAATTGACTTCGTTCTCTGCAGTTTTTTGTGTATCCAACTGTTGTTGAAGTATATTCTGTTCCTTAAGATATTCTTCTTCATTCTTCTTACGTTGAGTAATTTCTACATGGATATGTGTGGAGCGCTGTGCAAAATGTTCATCACTCATTTTGGCACTGTTGATTTGTTCTTTTAATAGTTCAATCTGTCCTTCCAACTGTTGTTTCAACAGATGCGTTTCATTTAATTGACTTTTTGTATGTTCCATCGTACCGTCAATTTCATCTAACTGACTTTCGATTTCTTCATATTCCACCTTTGTATCGTTATACTTTTTCTGTGCAGCATCAAACTCTTCCTGTGCGTTTGCCAGTTGCCTTTCCACTTCCCCGATTTGTTCACGTATCCGCACACTTTCCATTAAGAAAAGATTAATATCATATGATTTTAATTCTTCTTTTTTCTTTAAATATTCTTTTGCTTTTTCAGACTGCTTTTCCAGTGGGCCGATCTGCTTTTCTAACTCAGATAAAATATCCGTAACACGAAGAAGATTTTGTGTTTCTTCCTCCAGTTTTTTGACAGACATATTTTTTCTTCTTTTAAACTTAACAATTCCCGCAGCCTCATCAAACAGTTCACGGCGTTCTTCCGGTTTACCACTTAAAATTTTATCAATCTGCCCCTGTCCGATAATCGAATAACCTTCTTTTCCGATACCCGTGTCATAGAATAACTCATTGACATCTTTTAATCGGCATATGCTGCCGTTGATTAGATATTCACTTTCACCGGAGCGATATAGTTTTCTCGTCACGGTAACTTCCTGAAAATCAATGGCTAACTGATGGTCCGCATTGTCAAGCGTAATGGCAACGGAGGCGTAACTTAACGGTTTTCTGTTCTCTGTTCCCGAAAAAATAACGTCCTGCATAGAGCCGCCTCGCAGCTGCTTTGCCCTCTGTTCTCCAAGAACCCATCTGACAGCATCTGCAACATTACTTTTTCCACTTCCGTTTGGTCCGACAATTCCGGTAATCCCATTATGAAAATCAAACACGATTTTGTTGGCAAAAGACTTAAATCCCTGTACCTCAATACTTTTTAAATACATATAGCACCTATTTTAACTTTCTTTTATGTAATTCCAAAATTGCCTGATATGCAGCCTCCTGTTCCGCTGCTTTCTTTGTTCTTCCCTTTCCGTTACCATAAACTTCATTTCCAATGGAAACGGAAATAAAGAAAGACTTATTATGGTCCGGTCCTTCTTCCTTGAGAAGTGTGTATTCGATAGGTTCATTGAAATTCCCCTGTACTATCTCCTGCAGGATAGTCTTGCTATCAAAAAAGAGTTTTTTATGTTCCAAATCATTTAAAACAAAACGATGTATAAACTCTTTTGCACTAGCAAAACCACCGTCCAAATAAATTGCCCCTATCAATGCCTCCAACGCATCAGAAGTAAGAGACTCTCTGTATCGTCCCCCGGTATTTTCTTCACCCTTTCCTAACAGCAAATAAGAGCCTAAGTTCAATTCCCTTGCGCAAAACGCCAATGACGGTTCACAGACAATACTTGCTCTTGTTCTTGTCAGTTCTCCTTCCGGCATCTTTTTATTTTCAAAAAATAAAAATTCACTCGATACAAGTTCTAATACAGCATCTCCCAAAAATTCCAAACGTTCATTACACTCGTTCTTCTCCATATGTTTTTCATTGGCATAAGAACTGTGACGCATTGCCTGACAGAGCAAATCAAATCGTTGAAATTTATATCCTATCTTCTTTTCTAATTCTTTTAATTTTTGTCTCATATTTCTCCCTCATAAAATGAAAAAGCCCTCAAGGGCTTTTTCTGTTATTGACTAATTAATAGCGTTTTTAATTTGCTCTACTGCATCTCCTACAGTAACAATTTTTTCTGCGTCTTCATTCTCAATTTCAATATCAAAGGCTTCTTCAATTCCCATAATGATTTGGAAAATATCTAATGAATCTGCCCCTAAATCGTCTACGAAAGTAGTATCCATTGTAATTTCCTCCGGCCCTACATTTAATACATCTTCAATAATTGCTTTAATTTTTTCAAATTCCATAGTTAATCCTCTCTTTTCTTATATCTTATTCAGTTTTTTTCTGAATGGTTTCTTTAATCTTGTCATTAATATTCTGTTCCTTGAATGTGACACATTGAATAATGGAATTTGCCACTTCTTTTGCCGTGGAATTTCCATGTGTTTTTACAACTAATCCATTTAAGCCCAATAATGGAGCACCGCCATATTCACTAGCGTCGAATTTCTTCAAGGTTTCCTTCAAAGCCGGTTTTACTAATAAAGCGCCCATTTTACTGCGGGCATTTGTCATAAGCCCTTTTTTAATCTCGCTTATTAATGCCGAACCGACACCTTCAAATAATTTTAAAATAACATTTCCCACAAATGCTTCGCAGACAATGACATCAGCCTTCCCATATGGAATCTCTCTCGCCTCTATGCTGCCGATGAAGTTAATGTCTTCACACTCTTTTAATAAAGGAAACGTCTCTTTCACTAAAGCATTGCCTTTCTCCTCCTCAGCTCCTATGTTGACAATGGCTACTTTCGGATTCTCAATTCCAATAACATTTCTCATGTAAATAGAGCCCATCTTAGCAAACTGAACAAGGTGCGATGGTCTGGCATCTACATTTGCCCCGCAATCAATCAATAAAGAAACTCCTTTTTGTGTTGGAATAAGCGGTGCCAACGGTGGTCTTTCTACGCCTTTGATGCGGCCTACAAGAACCTGTCCGCCCACAAGAATAGCTCCTGAACTTCCGGCAGAAACAAACGCGTCTGCTTTCCCATTCTTTACCATATTCATCGCTACCACAATAGAAGAATCTTTCTTTCTGCGAATCGCCATCACCGGTGGTTCTGCCGTTTCAATAATCTCTGTTGCATTGACAATAGAAATCTGTTCTTTTGGATATTCATACTTATTCAGTTCTTCTTCAATAACATTTTCCTGACCTACAAGAAATATATGCATATCCTGTCTTTTCGCTACGACATCTATCGCTCCCTGAACAATCGCTCCGGGTGCATTGTCACCGCCCATAGCATCTAATGCAACTTTTGTAATTTCAGACATGATTCTACCTCCTAATTGCTAATGCTAATTTTACTAAACATTACCTTAAAAAGCAATACCTAATTTTCAGACAGAAAAAGCGTGAGTTCACAGTATAAACTCACGCTTTTCAGGCATAAATACCTATTAGTCAACTGAAATAATTTCTTTTTTGTTGTATGATCCACATGCTTTACATACGCGATGAGGCATCATTAATTCTCCACATTTGCTACATTTTACTAAATTTGGAGCACTCATTTTCCAGTTTGCTCTTCTTTTGTCTCTTCTTGCTTTAGAAGATTTATTCTTTGGACAAATTGACATAGATTACACCTCCTTAAAATTCTTAAACACATCGCGGATAACTGACATTCTAGGGTCAAGACTCGTATCTTCACAGTCACAAGTTCCCTCATTTAGATTTTGACCACATACGTTGCAAATGCCTTTACAGTCATCGCTGCATAGAATTTTCATTGGCCATTCTATCAAAATCTCATTATAGAGTAATTTGTCTACGTCTAAATGATATCCGTCAATATAATTCTTTTCATCTAATTCGTCTTTCTGTGCATCAGTTGATTCACACAAATCAACAGTCTTCTCAAAATCCAGTCTAAATTCCGTTGGAACGTCTTTCAAACAACGGTCACATGGAATTGCAATAGTCAGTTCCACATTTCCTTTTATGAAAAGTTCTCTTCCCTTTATATGTTCAATTACAATATGAAGGTTCCCCTTCTTTGTAATAGGAAAAGTACCTAATTCACTTCGAAAATCTTCCATCTCAACAAGACAGTCTTTCTCGATAGTCTTATGATACTCAGACAAAACATCTGATAGGTTAATTAACATAGTGTTACTCCTATTCATACCTAAACTATTATATCATGTAAAATAGATTTGTCAATTCATTCTTAAAATTTTTTTCTTAAATCAACGCAACTGTTTCGCGTGCAATTGCAAGTTCTTCATTTGTAGGTACAACCAATACTTTTACTTTTGAATCCGGTGTAGAAATCATAATTTCTTCTCCACGTTTTGCATTTGCATCTTCATCTACAGTAATACCTAAAAACTCAAGATATTCGCACACTTTCGAACGAACGATACAAACGTTTTCACCAATTCCTGCTGTAAACGCGATTGCATCTACTCCATTCATTGCCGCTGCATAACTTCCAACATATTTTGCCACACGATAGCAGAATACGTCGAGAGCAATCTGTGCAGGTTTATTTCCACTTGCTGCGCCTGCCGTCAAATCACGGAAATCACTTGATAAGTTGTCAGATAAACCAAATACACCTGATTTCTTATTCAATACATTCATTAATCCTGCGATATCTAAATCTTCTTTCTTTGCAATGAACTCAAGAATTGCAGGGTCAATATCCCCTGAACGTGTTCCCATTACAAGTCCTTCAAGAGGAGTAAGTCCCATGGAAGTATCTACTGATTTTCCATTTTTAACAGCACATACGCTTGCACCATTTCCTAAATGGCATACAACTGTTTTCGATTCTTCGTATGGTTTGTCTAATAATTCTGCTACTCTCTTAGAAACAAAACTGTGGCTTGTTCCGTGGAAACCATAACGTCTTACTTTATATTTATCATAATATTCATATGGAAGTCCATACATATAAGCAGCCTCAGGCATTGTTTGATGGAACGCTGTATCAAATACGGCAACCATTGGAGTGTTTGGCATTAATTTCGCACATGCGTTAATACCGATTAAGTTTGCCGGATTATGTAATGGTGCTAAATCATTACACTCCTCAATTGCTGAGATAACTTCATCTGTAATCACTACAGAATTGGCGAATTTCTCCCCGCCATGTACAACACGGTGTCCTACCGCGTTGATTTCTTCCAAACTTTTTACTACTCCTGTTTCAGCATCTGTGAGGGCGTCAATAACAAATTGAATCGCTTCAGTATGTGTAGGCATTGGTTTTTCTGTTGTCACTTTGTCTTTTCCTGCCGGCTGGTATGTCAGACTGCCGTCAATACCGATTCTCTCACAAAGACCTTTTGCAAGCACACCTTCTGTTTCAGAGTTAATTAACTGAAATTTCAATGATGAACTTCCGCAATTAATAACTAATACATTCATTTTCTTTTCCTCCATCTTATTTTATATCATAATCATTCCTATCAGATGATTAGATTATTCTGCCTGAGCCTGTACTGCTGTAATGGCAACTACACCTTCGATGTCTTTTGCACTGCAGCCGCGTGATAAATCATTAACCGGTTTTGCAATTCCCTGTGTCAATGGTCCGTACGCTTCTGCTTTTGCCAATCTCTGTACAAGTTTATATCCGATATTTCCTGCATCTAAGTCAGGGAAAATAAGAACATTTGCATGACCTGCAACAGCGCTTCCCGGTGCTTTAGATTCTCCAATTTCAGGAACAATCGCAGCATCTAACTGTAATTCACCGTCTAACATTAAGTCAGGTGCAAGTTCTTTTGCGATACGTGTTGCTTCTACTACTTTGTCAACATCAGCATGTTTAGCGCTTCCTTTTGTAGAATGTGAAAGCATTGCTACTTTTGGCTCTTCCCCTACGAGCAGTTTGAACGATTCTGCTGAAGAAAGTGCGATTGCTGCCAGTTTTTCAGGATCAGGATTCTGTTCAAGTCCTGAATCGCCAAAGATAAATGTTCCGTTTGCACCCATTTCACAATCAGGCACAACCATAACAAAGAATGCAGACACTAATTTTGTTCCCGGTTTTGTTTTTAAAATCTGTAAACAAGGTCTCAATGTATCTGCTGTTGAATGACATGCTCCCGATACCATTCCGTCTGCATCACCCATTTTTACCATCATAACACCGTAGTATAAATAATTGCTCAAAAGAAGTTCTTTTGCTTTTTCCTCCGTCATTCCTTTTGCCTGACGAAGTTCTACCAATTTCGCAATGTAACCTGCTGTTCTCTCATCTGTTGCAGGATCTACGATTGTCGCTCCGCTAATATCAAATCCTGCGCGGTTTTTCTCAATCTCTTCTTTGCTTCCGACTAATACTAAGTCTGCAGTACCTTCTCTTAATACTGCTTCTGCTGCTTCGTATGTTCTGATATCTTCCGTTTCAGGAAGTACAATTGTTTTTTTATTGGCTTTCGCCTTTGCTTTAATTACATCAATAAATCCCATGATTTAAAGCCCCTTTCATTTGTTCTCATATATTCTTTATTATAACGCAAACGTTTTTTGTATACAAGGCATATAATGTCTATTTTCAAGTACAATGTGAATTAAATTCCAAAAATTCTTGTTACAATTGTAAAATAAACTAAAATTGTTCCCGTATCTACTAAAGTGGTAATCAAAGGTGCCGCCATAATAGCAGGATCCAATCCGCATTTTTTTGCCACAAGCGGAAGCATACAACCGATTGTTTTGGCAAGAAGAACGGTACACATCAGTGTGATTCCAACCGCGAATGCAAGCATCGGATTCTGATACATTAAAATAATTCGGATTCCATTTACAACCGCCAACAGGAATCCCACTATGAGCGCAATCCTCACTTCTTTAAAAACAACTTTAAAAATATCTTTAAATTCAATTTCATCAACTGCCAGACCACGAATAATCAGAGTGGAACTTTGGGAACCGCAGTTTCCGCCTGTACCCGTCAGCATTGGAACAAATGTATTCAGTACCGGCATCACGGCGAGCGCACCCTCAAAATGCCCTAAAATCAGACCGGTAACCGTCGCTGATAACATAAGAAATAACAGCCACGGAAAGCGGCTTTTAGCATGCTGCCAGACTGACGTCTCAAAATAAGGTTCTTCATTAGGCGCAATACCTGCCATCACACTCATATCTTCCGTCGTCTCTTCCTGCAATACGGACATAGCGTCGTCTACCGTTACAATTCCAACCATACACATCTCATGATCCACAACCGGAATGGCAATCAGACCATATTTATTAATCATGGAAACAACTTCTTCCTGATCATCGTGGGTGTTGACATAGAGCATATTTGTCTCCATGATCTCTTCTATCAGACGATTTTCCCCTGTCGTCAGCAAATCTTTTACGTCCACAACTCCTATCAGTTTTCGTTTTTCCGTAACATAACAGGTATAAATGGTTTCTTTATTAATTCCGACCTGACGAATTTTCAAAATGGCATCGGCGACCGTCATTTCTTTTCTAAGCCCGATGTACTCTACATTCATAATGCTTCCGGCACTGTCCTCAGGATACTGGAGAAGTGTATTAATCTGTTTTCTTGTCTCCTCATCAGTAGCCATAAGCAGTCTGTCTACAACATTCGCCGGCATCTCTTCCAAAACGTCAACCATATCATCAAGATACATTTCTTCCATGAATTCTTCAATTTCGGCGTCTGTCAGTCCGTTAACCAAATCTTCCTGCATCTCACTGCTCATATAGGTAAATGTCTCAGCCGCCTCTTCTTTTGTCAAAAGACGAAAAACGATAATTCTCTGTTTTTCATTAAATTCTTCAAGGATTTGTGCAATATCGACGGGGTATAAATTTTCCAATTCTGTCTTTAATTCTTTGTATTTTCTTTCTTCCAACAATTCAAGCATCTGTTCTTCCGTCATATATGCCCTCCTTTCTCATTCACAAAGTAAGCGTACCACTCATGTGCGGTACGCAATATATTATCTTAATTCTATACCGTAACCCTGTTTTTTGTCAATAATTGCTTTTGCACTCTATTTGTCTTTATTGTATAATACATTTTATAAAAAAGATAGGGAGGACACTTATGAAAATTGTAGGTCTGATTACTGAATATAATCCATTTCATAACGGACATAAACATCATTTAAACGAAGCACTGAAAAGAACGGGCGCAGATTATGCCATTGTTGTGATGAGCGGTAATTTTGTTCAGCGCGGTGCTCCTGCAATTATCCCAAAACATTTGCGGACACAGATTGCATTGGAGGCAGGTGCGGCTGTCGTTATTGAACTGCCGGTTTTTTTCGCAACCGGGAGCGCCGAACTTTTTGCTGCCGGAGCCGTTTCTCTGCTGCATTCTTTAAATTGTGTTGATTCTATTTGTTTTGGAACGGAATCAGGAGATATTGTCTCGCTGTCGAAGATTGCGCGTATTCTCTGTGACGAGCCTGATGATTATAAGTTTTTCCTGCAAAACCACTTAAAAAACGGAGATTCTTTTCCGTTGGCGCGTCAGAAAGCATTCGGAGAAGTTACAGGGGATACTTCTCTTTCCGCAATTTTAGAATCACCTAACAATATATTAGGCATTGAATATATAAAGGCTCTCTGTCGACTGAACAGTTCCATTACCCCTGTTGCCATTCAAAGAGAAGAGTCCCATTATCACGATATGGAATTAAAGACCGTGTACAGTTCGGCGTCTGCCATCAGAAATGTATTTGCACAGGCGGAAAACAGTTTCTCTGACATTTCTGAGATTTTAAAAGACCAAATACCTCGGGCTTGTATTTCTTTCCTGCAAAATACGTTTCAAAGGCGGTATCCGATTTATACCAATGATTTTTCATTATTATTGAAATATAAACTTTTAACAGAAACAAAAGAAACACTTCTCACTTATATGGATATAAATGAAACTCTCGCAAACCGCATATATAAAAATAAAAATAACTTTCTTACTTTTGAACAGTTTTGCGAAGAAATAAAAACCCGCGACTTAACATACACACGGGTGAGCCGTGCTCTGCTCCACATTTTGCTTCATGTGAAAAAAGCGGACTGTGCCGCTCCCGCCTATGCACGTATTTTAGGATTTCGTCAGGACAGTTCCACTGTCTTATCCGTGATGAAACGGCAAAGCAGGATTCCTCTTATCACAAAACTTTCTTCTGCGTCATTAGAGGAAAAAGAAAGTTTCTATTTAAAACAGGATATTTTCGCTTCCGACTTATATGAATCTGTCGTTACGGACAAATTTCAGACTCCTTTTATCAATGAACACAAACAGGAGATTGTGCGCTGTTAGACGTACAATCTCCTGTTTATTAGTTGTTATCTCATTTTCTTTGTGCAGGTTACAGCTAACGCTCCCGGTCCAATGTGACACGCCACGCTTAGAGAAAGCGGTCTCATTTCTATCGTAACATTCGGAAATCTGTTCTCAATCTCTTCTTTCCACTGTTCAGCCTCTTCTTTTGAGGAAGTATATGCCCCCTGAATATATACCTCTTCCCCGTTAAATCTTTCCTGCCAGTCTCTTTCAACGGCTTCCAACATCGTTTTTTTCGCCTGTTTCCAGCCTCTCACTTTTGCAAAGGCGTCCAATTTGCCGCCTTGAATCTGTAAAACCGGCTTCAAATTCAATACAGTTCCGATCGTTGCAGCTGCCGATGTTATTCTTCCGCCTTTTTTTAAATATTTTAATGTATCCACCGTTATATAGATACTGGATTCTTTCTTTTCCGTTTCAAGAATTTCTTTGATTTCTTTCGCATTTTTACCCTGTTCGGCCAATTTCATTGCATCTTCCACTGATTTTGACTGTGTTACGGAAATACGCTGATTATCCACCACTTGTACTTTACCATCGTATTCTCTCGAAAGTGAAATTGCCGTCTCGCATGAACTGCTCAATCCGCTGGACATTGGAATGTAGACAATTTCATCGTATTCTTTCAATACCTCGTCCCACAAATCCAAAACATCTGCCGGTGAAGGCTGTGAAGTAGAAATATCTGCATCATTTTTTAATTCTTCATAGAACTCTTCCTGTGTGAGTGTAATATCTTCAAAATATAATTTTTCATTTATATAAAAAGGCATTGGCAATACGCGAATTCCCAGTTCTCTTGCACGTTCCTGTGTAATGCCGCTGTTACTGTCTGTCACAATCGCTGTTCTTCCCATATTTTCTTCTCCGTTCTTTTTATTCTACTGTTATCAGTTCCGATACCGTGTCTCTTTTTGCCACCACAATATGTATGTCGTCACCCTTATATTTATTATCTCCGAGTGTCACTTCCAGTTTTACGGTTTCATAAGCAAGACTCTCGTAATTATTTTCTTTGCTCAAATGTCCTAACATAACACACTGTAAGTCATCATGTAGTATATCACAAAGAAGCCTTCCCGACAATTCATTTGACAAATGTCCCTGTTCTCCCAACACTCTTCTCTTCAGAGGATATGGGTAAGGCCCTACTTCTACCATATGAACATCGTGGTTCGCCTCTAAAACAAGTGCGTTTACATCTTTTAATTTTTCCACAATATATTTGTCATAATTTCCCAAGTCAGTTGCCACAGCAACAGATTTTTGATTTTTTTCAATACGGTATCCTGTCGGTTCTATAGCATCATGGGAGATGGCAAAAGGTTTTATTGTCAGTTCCCCTAAAGAAAATTCTTCATCAGCCTTAATGGAATGGAACAATCCTTCCGGCATTTTCCCAAGACTTTTATAGTTTTCGATACCGCATATCGTTCCCGCCGTTGCATAAATAGGCACTTTATATTTTCGGCTGAACACGCCTAATCCCTGAATATGGTCTGAATGTTCGTGAGTTACTAAAATTCCGTCTAATTCTTCTCCCGAAATTCCAATCTTCCCCAAACCTTCCTCTATTTTCTTTTTACTGATTCCGGCATCTATAATTATGTGTGTATGGTCACTTCCGACATATATACAATTTCCACTGCTGCCACTGGCAATACTGCATAATTTCATTTTCTTATCTCCTGTTGACTGCCTGCTCTATCTGCTCTTTTGTATTCTCTATTGTTCCACTGTTATCAATTGTTATATGGCAGTATTTTCTAAATGTTTCTTCTGTTGCCTGTGCTTTTATAATTAAATCGATTTTTTCTTCGTTCATTAAACGAGAAGTTTTCAATCGGTCTCTCCGAACTCTCTCATCGGCATAGATATACCATAGTTCGTCACACAGTTCCTCGTAATGATCCTCCATTAAAAGTGCAGATTCAATCAAAAAGAATTCTTTCTGTTTGCGACGTGCCTCTTCTATTTCCAGTTTAACCTGCTTTTTCACTGCGGGGTGAACAATCTGATTTAACTTCTTCAATTTATCGTTATCATTAAAAACAATTGCCCCTAATTTTTTCCTGTCGATTTCTTTGTTTTCGGTCAAAATATTTACACCGAACACATTAACAATTTCTTTGTAGCATGTCTCTCCTTTTTTCTGCAGTTGATGTGCCACCACATCTGTCTGACAGAGAACCGCGCCATAGATTTCCTCCATTATATTTAAGACACAGCTCTTCCCCGAGCCTATGCCGCCTGTAATTCCAATTATTCTCATCTACTTCGCCTCATACCAACTATTTCCTGTATGCATATCAATATCTAACGGCACACTTAACGAAGCCGCCTCTTCCATTTCTCTTTTCAAAATCGACTTCACTTCTTCTACTTCATCTTTATATGCCTCAATCAAAAGTTCATCATGTACCTGCAGGACAAGTTTTGATTTCATCTGTTTTTCTTTTAAAGTACGATTGACACCTATCATGGCGATTTTCATAATATCTGCGGCAGTCCCCTGAATCGGAGCGTTCATCGCAACCCTCTCTCCGAAGGACCTTTGCATAAAATTTCCTGATTCCAGTTCCGGAACAGGTCTCCTTCTTCCGAACAATGTCACAACATACCCCTGTTCTTTAGCATGTGCCACAGTGTCATCTAAAAACGTTTTGATTCCCGGATAGGTTTTGAAATAATTGTCTATATATTCACCTGCTTCTTTTCTTGTAATACTCAAGTCCTGACTCAATCCAAACGAACTGATTCCATATACAATCCCAAAATTTACAGCCTTTGCATTTCGCCTCTCCAAATCCGTCACTTCATCAAAAGGAATGTGGAATACTTGAGATGCTGTTATTCGATGAATATCTCTCGCTTCCTTATAAGCGCTGATAAGGGATTCGTCTCCTGAGCAATGTGCCAAAATACGAAGTTCAATCTGTGAATAATCCGCATCGACAAACACATAGTCTTCTTCCGGAACAAAAACTTTACGGATCAATCGGCCTAATTCCATTCTGACCGGAATATTTTGCAAGTTAGGCTCAGTACTGCTGATTCTTCCCGTAGCCGTAACCGTCTGATTAAATTTTCCGTGAATCCTTCCATCTTCCTGAATAAAATTTGCAAGCCCGTCAGCGTATGTTGACTTTAATTTTGCCAACTGGCGATATTCAAGAATTTTGGATACAATCGGATAGTCTGGAGCAAGTTTTTCCAACACATCTGCGGCTGTGGAATATCCTGTCTTTGTTTTCTTTCCGTTAGGCAGATTCAAGTGTTCAAACAAAACAACTCCAAGTTGTTTTGGAGAATTAATATTGAAAGTTTCTCCTGCAATCTCATAGATTTCCGTTTCTAATTCATTGATTTTTCCGCCCAACTGCTGTCCGTAAACTTTCAACTCTTCCGCTTTTACCTTTACGCCCGCCTGTTCCATATCAAAAAGTGTAAATGCAAGAGGCATCTCTATATCGGTAAATAAATGTTCCATTTTCTTTTCTTTTAATCGGTCGCTGAGGAAAAAAACAGATTTATATGCTGTATATGCCGTATAACAACTTTTTCTCGCCTCTTCCATCTTATCATCAATCAAAATGTTTAACTGTTCTCTTGCCACATCTTCAAATGCGTAATCACTTTTTAAAGGATTTAATAAATAAGAAGCAATAATAGGATCAAAAGCAGAGGTCTCATTTGCAAATGTAATCCATTTTAACGCCTCTTTTATATTACAAATAGAAACCGTTTTTACACAGGCAGTAAGTTCTTCTATTTTTTTCTTCAAATAAGAAAATGTTATTTCTTCCCCCGTGTAGATTGTATATATTTTTTCATCATCAAAAGATACACCGATATGATTTATCTCCGCTGCGTCTGCAAAGAGAGGAAGTACGTTTTCCATGTTTTTGCCAAACGAAATCCCCACCACTTCAGCATGCATGGCATTTTCAAAAACTGCGTCCGCATCTTCTTTTGCATAAATTATCTTAAAAGAATCTTCAATACTATTTTCCGGAGCGGACATATCAAATCGTGACAATAAGTTTTTAAATTCTAATTTTTGGAAATATACATAGGCTTCTTCCGTGTACAGGTTTCCCAGTTTCGCTTCTTCAAAATCATATGAAACAGGAACATGCACATGAATTGTCGCTAACTCTTTACTCATCTGAGCCTTATCATACTGTTCCTGCAAAGCCTTGCCCGCTCTAGGCGGCTTTAACTCATCTAAGTGTGCATACGCATTTTCAATAGAATGAAATTGCGTAATAATTTTTGTCGCCGTCTTTTCGCCAATACTTGCCACTCCCGGAATGTTGTCGGAAGTATCTCCCATAAGCGCTTTTAAATCAATAAATTCTTTCGGTGTAACAAAATATTTTTCCTCAACATCTTTGGCATAATAATTCTCTATCTCCGTCTTGCCTTTTTTTGTTTTCGGAATACGAATCTTAACTTTTTCTGTTGCCAGTTGCAATAAATCTCTGTCTCCCGAAATAATGGACACGTCCATTCCTTTTTCTTCGGCGAGCACGGAAAGTGTTCCAAGCAAATCATCTGCCTCGTAGCCCGCCTGCTCAATCAGTTTGACTCCCATTGCCTGAAGAACTTCTTTCATTACCGGAACCTGCTGACGCAGTTCTTCCAACATTGGTTTTCTCGTCCCCTTATATTCATCATACATTTCGTGCCTGAATGTAGGCGCATGTACGTCAAATGCAACAGTCAAATACTCCGGCTTTTCTTCTTCTAAAATTTTAAATAGAATATTTAAAAAACCATAGATTGCATTTGTATGCAGTCCTTCTGAGTTGGTCAAGTCAGGAACTCCGTAGAATGCTCTATTTAAAATACTATGTCCATCAATTAATACAATTTTTTCATTCATACTATTTCTCCATTTATATTTTCTGTTACATATTATACACTATATTTAGAAAAAGCGACAGTATCAAAGATACTATCGCTTTTTATCTTACTGCCGATGACCGGACTCGAACCGGTACATAGTCACCTACGTCAGATTTTGAGTCTGATGCGTCTGCCAATTCCGCCACATCGGCATATACTCGACTTTCTCAAGCCGAGTATTATAATATCATATGCCTGATTAAATTGCAAGCACTTTTTTAATATTTTTTACACTCCTAATGCTTTCTGTGCTACTTTTCCCAAATCCGTTTCATTTGCAGTGTATTTTTTGTTGCTGTCTTTTTTCACTTTTACATCGACTGTCACTTCTTTATCGTATTCACATTTAGAAATACGTTCTTCCAAGTCATTGTAAACAATTTCTGCCATCTGCTCCATAATTTCCTGCTGTGAAGGCATTTTACCGTCTTTCGCTATCTTCTCCTGCATATCAGCCAGAAATTCCTGCTGAAGTTTCTGTAAATCAGCCTCATAGTTCTCAAAACATTTCATTGGTTTTACCGCAACTGTTACTACAAATCCATCATCTGTTTCTTTAGATTCCTTTATAGAATACTTTGCAGATTTTAACATCTTTTTATAAGCATCACGGAATTTTCCTTCCAATTCATCTGGAAGCGACAGTGATTCATACCCCTTCATAAATGTATCGATACCGTCATTATACAGTTTTTCAGAATCTTTCTTTGACGATTCAGTCAATTTCATATATTCGTCATATTCCCCTTTAAACTGTACGTCCAAACATGATTCGATATATGCTTTCGCGTCAAATTTCGTTCCACACGCACTGAGCATACACATTACAATCACCATCATTAGCGCCAAAATACTTTTCTTTTTCTTCATACCTTTTTTCCTCCTAGTAAAAAACCTCAATTGTAAA